>JAICRA010000164.1 GCA_025937615.1 Thermomicrobiales bacterium
AAGGATTCCATCGCTGGACGCGACCGAGGGTCGCAAGGGGTATCTGACTAAGCAGGTCGAGGCCATGCTGACCACCGCCCGGCGCGTAGCTGGGGAGGAAATCCCGTTCCGCGACGAGGTACGGCTCCTCTTCGACGTCGAGCCAGTAGCGACACCGGAAGGTATCTACGACGCGGCTATCAGCGATCTCGACACCCTGATACCCGGCACCGGCCCGATCGCCGAGCGCATGATCAGCTGGCGGCAGGGCTACGCAATCCCTCCCGAGACCGCGAGACGCCTCGTCGACGTCATCTTGCCCGAGCTGCGGTCGCGGACCGAGGAGTTCGTCGATCTGCCCGAGGAGGAGTCGATCGAGATCCGTATGGTGCAAGATCAGCCCTGGAGTGGCTACAACTGGTATCTCGGCAATGGGCGCTCGCGCGTTGAACTCAATACCGATCTCCCGATCTATGCCTATCGATTGACTGATCTCCTCGCTCACGAGGGATATCCCGGGCATCACACCGAGCATGCCCTGAAGGAACGTCTCTACACCGAGCAGGGTCTGGGCGAGCACGCCGTGCAACTGATCAACACGCCCGAGTGCCTGATCTCGGAGGGCATCGCGACGGTCGCCGAGAAGTTGCTGTTCACTCCGCACGAGCTGGTCCGCTTTCGCCGCGAGCGCGTCTACCCGGCTGCTGGCATCAGCGGTGATCCAGAGCGTGAAGTTGCCATCGGCGCCGCGCAGCGTATCCTGCGCTCGGTTCCAGGCAACGCGGCCCTGTTGCTTCATGAGGAGGGCCGGGACCCGGAGGACGTGGTTGCCTACCTGCAGCGCTATGGACTGGTGACAGAGGCGGAAGCGCGGCAGCGACTTCGGTTCATTGCCGATCCACTCTGGCGGGCCTACATCTTCACCTACCACGTCGGATACGCGCTGATCTCGGACTGGCTGGATCAGGCGCCGGCTGAGCGCCACGATCGATTCCGAACGCTCCTCACCGAGCAGGTCTACCCGTCGCAAATACTCGCCTGGACGGCATCGGGCGCCGGTCCACTTCCTGCTTGAGCGTGACCCGGCAGGCGAGGCACGGCAGGAACTGGTACAAACGCGGGACAAGAACCCACCGTGCCGACGGCGCAGGGGAGGACTGGCAATGGCGAAGGAACGACACACCGTCGCGTTCGTGGTTGGCGCGATGCTCGGAGGCACCATCGGGGCGATACTCGGTCTCATGAACGCGCCACGCCCAGGAGCGCAGACCCGCGCTGATCTGACCGAGCGGTGGCACGACGTTAGCGAGCGCACCGCGCAGGAGATCGCGAACCTGGAAACCGAGGTGCGCGACCGCGTAGCCCCGGAGTGGTCGTCGCACGGTCGCATCGACGTCCGGCTCGACAGACCGGCACCGACCTAGGAGTCGCGGATGTTCCCCATCGGCGATGAAAATGCTGGGACTGTCATCAAACCATTCGTCAACTGGACACTCATCGGGCTATGCATCGCCGTCTTCATCTATGAGCTGATCCTGCCTCCAGCCCGGCTCGAGGCCTTCTTCCTGCAGTGGGGCGCGATCCCGGCAGAGATCACCCGACTCCACGACCTGCATGGTCTGATCACGTCGATGTTTCTCCACGGCGGTTGGGCCCATATCATCGGGAACATGGTCTTCCTGCTCGTCTTCGGTGACAACATCGAAGATGCCATGGGTCACATCTCGTATCTCCTCTTCTACCTGCTCACCGGGATCATTGCTGGCCTGACCCAGATCATCCTCAGTCCCTCCTCGGTGATCCCCCTCATCGGGGCGTCGGGAGCTATCTCCGGTGTGCTGGGCGCCTACATCGTCCTCTTCCCTCATGGGAAGGTACGGACGCTCGTCTTCTTCGGCTATTTCGGTCAGATCGTCCTGGTGCCCGCCTGGGTGATGATCGGGATCTGGTTCGCTCTTCAGCTCTTCAGCGGATTCTCGTCACTCGGTGCACCCGACGTCGGAGGTGTCGCTTTCTGGGCACATGTCGGTGGGTTCGTGGCCGGCGCGGTGCTGGTCTGGCTGTTCCGGGATCGGGAAGCTGTCGCGCGACAGAATGCGATCCGGGAGGGACATCAGGCGTGGGAGCGCGTCCCACGCGGCGCTCGCTCCTCTCGCGGGCGGTTCTAGGAGAGGTGAGCGTGCAGGTGAATCCGTTTATTCGATTTGACGTCGACCTCGAGGCCCTTACCGACGCCATGTGGGCGTTCGTTACCGACCCGCGGCCGTCACGTAACGAGCGTCCAGTCGTGAAGGCGCTCGATGATATTCACCCCGAAAGCGTCGAGGTGCTGGAATCAATGCTCCTCGATGGCACGGAGGAGCGAGCGGACATCGCAGCGTACGTCGCTACGGTCTTCGGCGACCGGCGAAGATGAGACAACAAGACGAGTCGTCAGTCGTGGGTCGTGAGTCATGAGTCGTAATGACGCCAGTAACCAGTAGCCAATAGCCAACAGCCGTCTCGGATCAGTCGGCCGGAAGCGACTCGCTCAGCCGCAACGAAAGCACCTGCGAAACACCGTCGGCGCCCATGCTGACCCCATAGAGGGTATCGGCGATCTCGATCGTGCCCCGATTGTGGGTGACCACGATGATCTGCGACTGCGCCGCCAGCTCACGGAGTCGCTCTCGGAAGCGGACCACATTCGCCTCGTCGAGAGCGGCATCGACCTCATCGAGGAGGCAGAACGGCACCGGATTCACCTTCAGGATGGCGAAGAGCAATGCCGCTGCGGTCAGCGCGCGTTCGCCTCCGGAGAGGAGGGCCAGGCTTTGCAGACGTTTGCCCGGTGGTTGGGCAATGATGTCGATGCCGGGCTCGGCGCCGTTGTCACCCGTGGTCAACACCAGCTGGGCTGTACCACCACCAAAGAGTGTGGCAAAGGCCTCAGCGAACGCGGCAGCCACCATCGCGAAGGTCTCATCGAATCGCGTGCGCATGGTGCGACGCAGGTCCACAAGCAGGTCGCGTAGCGCGGCGGCGGCACCCTCTACGTCGGCAAGCTGCTCGCGCAAGTACGCCTGTTGGGCGTTCTCCCGTTCGTAATCGGCGACTGCGTCCTCACCGACGTAGCCGACGCGACGCAGACGTTCCCGTAGACGAGCGATCTCCGCTTCCAGCTCCGCCGGCGGCGTCCTGATGGCGACCACCGACCAGGTTAGCACCTCGTCCGGGTTTGCCAAATCGAGGTCATCGCCGATTCGGTCCCGCAGGATGTCCAGATCCTGCAGGGAGCGTGATCGCGCGAAGCCCGCGCGATCACGCTCCCGATCGCGCTCGACCAGCGACGCGCGCGCAGCCTGAAGCGACTCGGCGACGCGTCCGGCGGCGATCTCGGCGCCCATGGCTTCCATCCGTAAGGGCTCACGCTCGTCCGTCGCCGCGGCTAGCGCGGCAATGCTTGCGGAAACCTCGTTGGAGAGCCGCGCATGATCGGCGCTCAGCGCCTCACGCTCGCGATCGAGTGCGGCACCACGCTCGGTACGAAGCGTTAATTCCTCGGCGAGGGCGCGTTCCTGAGACTTGAGACCCGCTTCCCGGCGACGCTCGCCTCGCAACCGCTCTTCCAATCCCGCCAGCCGCCGCCCCTCCTCCGCCGCCGCCCGCTCGACTCCAGCGATCGCCGCCGTCAGTGCTGAGAGCTCGGCAGCCGACTCGTCGCGCGCACGGGACGCCTCCTCCCTAGTTGCTTCGAACCGATTGCTCTCGCGGTCGAGCTCTTCCTGGCCAGCCACCACGCGCTCACATTGGATGACAAGCTCATCCCAGCGGCGCTGGGACCGCTCCAGCTCGCGACCAAGCTCCGTGAGCCAGTCCGTCAGCCTCTGCCGCTGTTGCCGTCGTTCTTGCGCCGCGGCGGCCAGAGCAGCGCGTTCGTCCTCGGCGTGCCGCTTCGCGTCCATGACCGCGCCCATCGCTGCACTGACCTGTTGGGCTCGTCCACGTACCGCGGCCAGATCGCCCTCGAGGACCGCAATCGTGTCAGGGAGCTCTCTAAGCTCACGCTCCCGGGCCAGCGTCCCGCTCGCGGGCATGGCAGAGCCACCGGTCACCGAGCCGCCCACGCGGGCAATCTCGCCGGTGATGGTAACGACACTCCAGCCCGCCGGAAGGTGAGGCAACGCCGCTCGCGCGGTGTCTAGATCGGCGGCAACTAGCGTCCGTCCCAGCAGCGAGGTGAGAACCGGGGCAATCTGTGGGGGCGAGGAAACCAAATGCGCGGCCACACCCCGCACGCCTGCCAGTTCCGTTGCCTTGGTCGCT
>JAICRA010000208.1 GCA_025937615.1 Thermomicrobiales bacterium
GGAGGCGCTGGTAGTGGCGATCTGCATCAACTGCGCGCTCACCAGGAGGCTTCCGCCTATTGGTGCCGTGATGCTTGTGTAGAGTCCGTAAACCGGATTAACGCCGGCGAGAGCAGCACAGGCTAGCCCGTCGGGCACGCTCACCACGGCGTTGACGAGTCCGGCGATCGAATCTTTCCGCAACACACTTCCGCGCGACTCGGTATCCGTCGTCGCTTCGAGCGATGATTTATCTGCTTGCTGCTCGGTCAAGGGACACAGGTTTGCGAGAAGAATTCGGCAACGTTGATCTTTACGCTTCATCGGGCGATGCGTCAGCGGTCTTGCCGACCAGCCATGTCCGCGCATCGGCGACTGCCTCCTGCGTCGATTGCCCGCGAATCTCAGTTGCTTCGTATGCTCGGACTGGTCCAGTAAGACGTAGCTTGCCCGTGCGCACCAGCTGATCGTATGCAACCTCGCTGATTCCCGTCAGATAAAGTCGCCCGTTCACCGCCTTCAACTTGTCAGAATAATTCGACAACACCTCGATTAGTGTCGCGCCGACGGTGCTCCGACCTCGCAAACGCAAGATCACCGCCGGATTCTGGGAATCCTGTGGTTTGGGCAGCAGCCGCTCCATCGTTCGTGCCCCCGCGTAAAAGAGGTGACCGTAGATATCCAGCACCGTCACCTTATTGGACGGCAGTTGCTTGGGAACCTTGTGCTCTTCGATCAGGCCGTCAGGGCGCTTCACCAGTTCGACCACCGACACGTCGGTCGAGGCTTGGTTCATGTAAAGCAATGCCGAGAGCACGACTCCAAAACCCACTGCCGCCTGAATCGGCAGAAAGAGCGTTGAGACGAAAGTGGAGATGATCGCCAACCGGGACGGCCAACCCGTGTGCCAGATCGAGCGCGCCTCGGACGGCTTGATAGTGCTAAGGCTGGCCAGGATCAGCAGCACTCCGAGCGCGGGCATGGCGACGTAAGAGACGAGTCCCGGAAAGACTATCACGATCAGCGCCATCCACAATCCGGCGAAGATCGCTGCCCAACGTGTGCCTGCTCCAGATATGACAGTTAGCGCCGTCGTGCTTAAAGAGCCGCCGACCGGCAGTCCCCGGAAGAAGCCTGCTGCGACGTTCGCCGCCCCTTGCGCGATGAAGTCGCGTGACACGCTGCGCCGCGATCCATCAGGGTTGGGCACGCTCTGGCTAACCCCCGCGCCCTGCACGAGGATGATCAGGGCGACCGCCAACGCCCCAGTAAGAACATCGAACGAGATCCCGGAGAACGAAGGAAGGTGCGGCATTGGTACGCCGCCGGGAATGTCGCCAACGTCTTTGACAATCTCCACGCTGGCCAAACCGAAGACCGCGGCGAGTACGGAGGGGACGATGATCGCCACCAATCTGCCGAAGTTGCCGAGCTTCGTGCGCGGTAACGTCAATGCGAGCACAAGGGTGGTGACCGCCATGGCAAGTGACCATAGGTTGATTTTGTCGAGATTAAATAGCAGGTTGATCGCCTGTGTGACTTTATTGCTGCCCGCCGTCGGCTCGTAGCCCGCGATGGTAGGGAGTTGGCTGAGTATCGTTAAGACTGCGATGCCGATGATGAACCCGGTCATTACCGAGTAAGAGACAAAGCGAATCAACTTTCCCGTCTGCAGCAGACCGAACACAATCTGCAAAGCACCGATCATTACCACCATCAGAAACAGAGCGTTGTCGCGGGTCTCTGCTGTTAGACCACCGAGCGCCTGTCCCGCGGAGAGCGATGCGGCGCTCGTGGTAGCTATGATCATGAGCTGGGTGCTGGAGAAGATGCCCCCCGCGATCGGCCCGACCATGCAGGCGTACAGACCGTAAATCGGGTTGACCCCCACAAGGATGCCGCTCGCCATCCCGTCGGGCACGCTGCTGACCGCGCTGTTCAACCCGGCGATGCCATCCTCGCGGATCGAAGCGCGACTCGGTAGCTGACGAAGGTGATTAGCTACCGCTTCGCGCAACTCGGCGAGTCCGGGTTGATTAACCTCCGGTTCAACGTCGGGTGTTTGCGTCGTCTCCATCTATTCTTTTTGGCGCAGCTAACCGTCGGACTTTGCCATCGTTTCAGCGGTGTATTCCAAAGCGATCGCGGCATCTGCCGGTCGCGGTGGCATCGAGGCGTCCCATTCAAAATAAGCTCTTCTGAGTTCCTCAAATTTTTCCGGCTCCCGGTAGCGCATGTTCGCGCGCTCACGCTGGTCGCGCGACAAGTCATACAAAAACTCGCTGCCGTCAATCGAGAGATACTTCCAGACACCCGAACGCACGGCCTTCTGATTGCGAAAGACCATCCGCCAGTAAAGATTGCGCTCGACTTCATCGCCGAACAAATCAATGCCGTCCAGTGGATAATCGGGATGCGCGGAGACACCGGCGGCGGCGATAAATGTCGCCGTCCAATCCATCCCGATGGCAAGACCGTCATAAGTCTCATTGGCGGGTAGACCTGCTGGCCAGCGCACGATGTACGGGACGCGGATGCCACCTTCGAGCAGGTCCATCTTTTTGCCGACGAGTGGGTAAGTGTCGGAAAAACGCTCGCCGCCGTTGTCACTCGAAAAAACGATGAGCGTGTTTTCGCGCGCGCCGGTGTCGTCGAGCGCCGCCAAAACGCGTCCGATCCCTTCGTCCATAATGCGAATCATTTCCAGATACGTTTTCACCGAACCACCGTCGAGATGCGGAATGTTTTTCCCGATCCGTTTCGACTCTTCTTCGTCGTCACGTGTTTCCCAGGGCCAGTGCGGCGCGTTGTAATGTAGTGAGAGCAGAAACGGTTTTTTCGCCGACTGGCGTTTCACAAAATCAATTGCGCGGTCGGTTATTAAATCCGTCAGGTAGCCCTCTCTAAATACCTCCTCGTCGCCTTCCCAAAGATCGTGTCCACCGAGACCGGAGTGTGAGAAAAAATCGGCTGCGCCGGTGCGATGTCCGAAGAACTCGTCGTATCCGCTTTTGAGCGGGCTGAACCAGGGCAACGAACCAAGATGCCATTTCCCGACGAGCGCGGTAGCGTAACCCGCGTCGCGCAAAAGGGAAGCCATCGTCGGATGTTCCGGCGGCAAACCCAATGCGGGCGAAACGCTGGCAATCGGTTCGTCAAAGCCGCCGCGAAGCCGGTGCTGATATCGTCCCGTCGCAATCGCAAACCGTGACGGCGAGCAGACCGACGAGTTGGCGTAGCCGTTCGTAAAAAGCAAACCTTCGGTCGCCATTTTGTCGAGATTCGGCGAACAGTCTTCCCTGCCGCCGTAGCAGTGGAGGTCCGAGTAGCCGAGATCGTCCGCCAGAATAAACACGAAGTTGGGCCTCTCAGGTCGACCACCTCGCCCACTCGCCTGTGTCTTCTTTGTATCTGGTTCCTTCGACATATTGATATTGCCTCCTTTTGGGTAAGCCGTCGCGCACCGCTATAAAGAGATTTTGGGAATTTAGCCGAGTCTTCCGCGGGCTGTCTTTTCTCTTCCTGACTTTTATTTTCTAATCTTGACTCTTTCTCTGTGAGGTTGAACGCACGTCCCAGGCGAACCAGGACGAATCGCGATTCTTTTGCAACTAACCTGCCGAACAATGGGCGGGGACATTCTTCAGCGAAGGAAAGCGAGTCTCATTATGTCCACTATCAGCGAAGTGTTTCTTCCCGGCGTTGGTCGAAAGTTTCAAGTGGAGACGGTGACCGGCGACCGGCTCGTCATTGTCATCCACGACGACGGCACGCGCGAGCTGTA
>JAICRA010000244.1 GCA_025937615.1 Thermomicrobiales bacterium
GGGTGGGCCGTCAAGCTGGACAAGGGACCATTCATCGGCCGTGAAGCCATTGCAGCGGTCAAGGAGTCAGGTCCGCCACGGCGAACAGTCGGGTTCCGACTGCTGGAGAGAGCCGGTTCGGCAAGACACGGCTACCCGGTGACCCTGGAGGGTCGGGACGCCGGCGTGGTGACGAGCGGCGCGCACTCACCGACCCTCGGCAGCGAGATCGGTCTCGCGCTCGTCGAGGCCGACGTGGCCGGGGTGGGCAGACCGCTGGAGATCGTCATCCGGGGACGGCCAGTAAAGGCAGAACAGATCAAACTTCCTTTCTATCGACGACCTCGAGACTGAAACCACTGCAAGCATCAGGAGGAGACTGCTACACCAATGGAATCGCCAGCCGACCGCAAATACACGAAGACTCACGAATGGGTGGCACTCGACGGTGATGTGGCAACAATCGGAGTCACGGACTTCGCGCAATCAGAGCTCGGCGATATCACCTATCTGGAGCTGCCGGAAGTCGGTGACACGATTGCGCTCGATCAGGCTTTCGGCATCATCGAATCCGTCAAGGCCGCCAACGATATCTTTTCCCCGGTAGATGGGGACGTCGTAGAGCGTAACGAAGAGGTCGTGGCAGCTCCAGAGATGATCAACGCCTCCCCGTACGATGATGCCTGGCTGGTTCGCATCCGCGTGGCCGATCCGAAACAGCTCGACGCCCTCTTGTCGGCCGAGGAATACGCAGAGCTCGCAAAGTCGTCCGCGCACTAGCGGTTTCCGGGACGATTCCACCAGTCCTTGTTGCCCGAAGCATAGAAAGAATTTCATGACGTTCAATCCACACACCGAGAGCGATCGTGTCGCAATGCTCGAAGCGACCGGCGTGAACGCGCTGGAAGAGTTCTTCAGCCCCGTTCCGGATCGTGTTCGGTTCCCGAAGCTGGAATTGCCCCCAGTGCTAACCGAGCTGGAGGCCAGCGACCACCTCGGCGCGTTTGCGGCCCGGAACACCGCACCGCCAGCACAAGACGTCTATCTCGGTGCGGGATCCTATCGGCACTTCATCCCGGCGGCTGTGGGCCAAATCCTGGCTCGCGGCGAGTTCTACACCGCCTACACGCCGTATCAGCCAGAGGTTTCGCAGGGCACCCTGCAAGTGATCTATGAATTCCAGAGTCTGGTCGCGGCGCTGACCGGGATGGACGTTGCCAATGCGTCGATGTACGACGGCGCAACTGCGCTCGCCGAAGGCGCATTGATGACGGTTTCGAGGACTCGCGGTCGAAGTCGAATTGTTATTTCCCCGACCGTTCACCCGGCATACCGCGATGTTCTTCGCACCTATCTCGAAGGTCTGGACCTCGAAATCGTTGAAGTGCCGTTGGGATACGACGGATTCATGACCAGTTCAGCCGAGATTGCTCCGTACCTCGGGGACGATCTCGCCTGCGTCGTGGTTCAGTACCCAAACTTTTTCGGCGGCATCGAGGACATCGCGGCAATCGCCGACCTCGCCCATGCACGTGGTGGCGCCCTGGTGGTGAGCACGTACCCGGTTCCACTCGGGCTGCTTCGGCCCCCCGGTGACCTTGGAGCGGATGTCGTGGCCGCGGAGGGGCAGGCGCTCGGCGTCCCGCAAAGCTACGGCGGACCGTATGTCGGGCTCCTCGCTTCGCGCCAATCCTATGTCAGACAGATGCCGGGGCGCCTGGCCGGGATGACTACGGATGCTGACGGTCAGCGCGGATTCGTCTTGACCTTGCAAACGCGCGAACAGCACATTCGACGAGAGAAAGCGACCTCCAACATCTGTACGAATCAAGCACTGATGGCTACCGCCGCCACCGTCTACATGGCGGCACTCGGTCCCGAAGGGTTCCGCGAGGTCGCACGCCGCAGCTACCAGAATGCTCACTACCTGGCGGAACGCGTGAGCGAGGTTCCGGGCTATACGGTGGCCACGGCCGGCCCATTCTTCAACGAGTTCGTCGTTTCGACACCTCGCCCTGCGCGCCAGGTTCTCGCCCATCTGCTGGAACAGGGCATTCTCGGCGGTCTCGATCTTGGCACGATCGATCCGGCGCTCGATCACTCCTTGCTGATGTGCGCCACAGAGACGAATACAAAACAGGGGATCGATCGCCTAATTGATGCCCTCCCGCGGTAGCGCCGGCTCCTCTCACCAGGTACAGATTCACGGTGAAAGGGCTGTTATACTCGCTCGCTGTCGTGCGTTCCGACCCTCAGGTCTCGGGCGCCAGGGGCGAGCCAGGGTAGAACCGCCCTGGGCTCGGCGTGCTGTGTTCACGGAGCGCTCGTGGCAAAACCAATCGTCGCCATCGTCGGCCGACCGAATGTAGGCAAGTCGACGCTGTTCAACCGCCTGATCGGCGAACGCCGCGCCATCGTCGAAGACGAGCCCGGGACTACTCGCGATCGGGTCTACGGCACGACCGACTGGGGCGGAGTCGAGTTCACGCTCGTCGACACCGGCGGCCTGCAGGACGACCGGGAAGTCGAAACCGAGTCGTTCACCCAGATTGCGCAGCACACACGCGAGCAAGCTCATGTCGCTATCGGTGAGGCCGATGTCATCGTCTTCATGGTCGACGCGCGCACGGGAATCAACGCGGGCGACCACGAAGTCGCCGATATGCTGCGGCGTGCTGACAAACCGACGATTCTCGTGGCGAACAAGGCCGACAGCTCCGAGCGTCGTGACGCCGCGGTCGAGTTCTACGAACTCGGCCTCGGGGATCCAATCGCTATCTCGTCGTATCACGGAAGTGGGACCGGCGATCTGTTAGATCGGGTCGTCGAAGCGCTTCCCGAGGTGGAGCACGAAGAAGAGCCGGAGGGCCCCGCGATCGCGATCGTCGGGCGGCCAAATGTCGGCAAGAGCCGCCTGCTCAACGCGCTCCTGGGCCAGGAGCGATCGATCGTCAGCGACGTCCCGGGAACAACTCGTGACTCGCTCGATACGGTGTTCGTCTGGGCCGGTCAACCCATCACGCTGATCGACACCGCCGGCATCCGGCGCCGGGGCAGAGTCGACCGCGGCATCGAGCAATACAGCGTTTTGAGGTCGATGCGCGCGATCGACCGCGCGGACGTCGTGCTGCTGGTCATCGACGCCACCGAGCGGTTCACGTCCCAGGATCTGCATATCGCCGGTTATATTGCCGAGCAGAA
>JAICRA010000300.1 GCA_025937615.1 Thermomicrobiales bacterium
CCTGGCGCTCGACAACGCAGCTCAGGAGTGCTCCGACGAGACCGGCTACGGCAGCGCGATCGCAGCTCAGCGGGTCCGCACGCTCAAGTCCGTGCTCGGGCTGCACGAGTCGGAGATCAACGAGATCACCCGGCTCAGGGCCCTGCTGGCCAGCCACGCACGACCGGGTGACGGCGCAGAGCGGGGCCGATTTGGGTTGCCGGAGTGAACTGCGTACACTGGTCAGGTGGCGCATCCGTCGCGCCGGTTCTGTCATGCCCTTGCTGGTGAGATCGAGCCGGACTGACGCGCGTCCAAAGGTTATTATCACCGTCACGAAACGCGGAGGACATGGGCAAGAAGGACGGGGCCATTGAGGTCGAGGGCCGCGTAGTCGAGCCGCTTCCCAACGCGATGTTCCGCGTCGAGTTGGAGAACGGTCACAAGGTGCTCGCACACATCAGCGGCAAGATGCGACAGCACTACATCCGCATCCTCCCTGAGGACCGGGTTGTCGTGGAGCTCTCGCCCTACGACCTGTCCCGCGGGCGCATCGTCTACCGCTACAAGTGACCTCCAGTAGCAGGAGATCTCAGGCGTGAAGGTCCAGCCGAGCGTCAAGAAGATCTGCGACAAGTGCAAGGTGATCCGCCGTCACGGTCGGGTCATGGTGATCTGCGAGAACCTGCGCCACAAGCAGCGCCAGGGCTGAGCAGTTCCACCACGCGCTCGTCGAGATCATCGATGACGCAGTAACGAGAAACTCCTCGCACCTGCCGTACGCAGGGCTTCAAGCGTGCGGACACCCCCGGATTCCAGGCCGGGGCCGGGACACCGGCTGTGAGAGCAGCCGGAACGACACACAGCGAGTCAGTCACCGGAATTGGGCGAGGAGCAGACCTGGAAGTAATCGACAGGAGTTAACCGCCACATGGCACGACTCGCTGGCGTAGACCTCCCCCGCGAAAAGCGGATGGAGATCGCGCTTACCTACATCTTCGGCATCGGTCGTACGCGCTCCAAGGAGCTGCTCACCGCCACGGAGATCTCCCCGGACCTCCGGGTGAAGGATCTGACGGACGACGACCTCGCCAAGCTGCGGGACCACATCGAGACGAACTACAAGGTCGAGGGTGACCTTCGCCGTGAGGTCGCGGCCGACATCCGTCGCAAGATGGAGATCGGTTGCTACGAAGGTCTTCGGCACCGTCGCGGCCTGCCCGTTCGCGGACAGCGCACCAAGACGAACGCCCGTACCCGCAAGGGTCCGAAGAAGACCGTGGCCGGCAAGAAGAAGGCCGGCAAGAAGTAAGACCTCGCGTCTACTGCCCTCAACTTAGGAGCTCGTTTTGCCACCGAAGTCCCGCCAGGGCGCCGGGGTCAAGAAGATCCGGCGCAAGGAAAAGAAGAACGTCTCGCACGGCCAGGCGCACATCAAGAGCACGTTCAACAACACCATCGTGTCCATCACGGACCCGATGGGCAACGTGATCAGCTGGGCGTCCGCCGGCCACGTGGGTTTCAAGGGCTCGCGCAAGTCCACGCCGTTCGCGGCGCAGATGGCTGCCGAGAACGCCGCCCGCAAGGCCGCCGAGCACGGCATGCGCAAGGTGGACGTGTTCGTGAAGGGTCCCGGCTCCGGCCGTGAGACCGCGATCCGTTCGCTGCAGGCCGCCGGTCTCGAGGTCGGCACCATCCAGGACGTGACCCCGCAGCCCCACAACGGCTGCCGCCCGCCCAAGCGGCGCCGGGTCTGAGGCACGGGGAGGAGTAAGAACTAATGGCTCGTTATACGGGACCTGCGACGCGTATCTCGCGTCGCCTGAAGGTCGACCTCGTTGGTGGGGACCAGGCGTTCGAGCGCCGTCCGTACCCGCCCGGCCAGCACGGCCGTGGCCGGGTCAAGGAGTCCGAGTACCTGCTGCAGCTCCAGGAGAAGCAGAAGGCTCGCTACACCTACGGCGTCCTTGAGAAGCAGTTCGTCCGCTACTACAAGGAAGCGGTTCGTCGTCCGGGCAAGACCGGCGAGAACCTGCTCCAGATCCTCGAGGCTCGCCTCGACAACGTGGTGTACCGCGCGGGCCTCGCCCGCACGCGTCGCCAGGCTCGCCAGCTGGTCAGCCACGGGCACTTCATCGTGAATGGCCACAAGGTCAACATCCCGAGCTACCAGGTGTCGAAGTTCGACATCATCGACGTGAAGCCGAAGTCCATGCCGACGCTGCCCTTCGAGGCTGCTCGCGCGTCCTTCGGTGACCGCCCGATTCCGGCTTGGCTGCAGGTCGTCGCCTCGAACCTGCGCATCCTCGTGCACCAGCTGCCCGAGCGCGCGCAGATCGACACGCCTGTCACCGAGCAGCTCATCGTCGAGCTCTACTCGAAGTGATCCTCTCCGAGCGTCTGTCCTTCGTGGACTGACGCTCGGGTCGGGTCCCGCATCGGCGCGAAGGGTGTGCCGAGTGCGTTTGCCGGTCTCCGCGACCGGCGTCGTGACGGCGTCAAATAGCGGGCGTCGTTGTAGAAAGGTTGAACCCAGTGCTGATTTCCCAGCGCCCC
>JAICRA010000144.1 GCA_025937615.1 Thermomicrobiales bacterium
CGATGCAGAAGCGCTGACGGAGCCGGGTTATGATGCCGCCCCCGTCGTGGTGATTCCCCAGGGGACTGAAGTCGAACTTACGGGTGAGGCTGCGCCCGGGTTCCTTGCTGTGTACTACGACGGTGAGGCTGTTTGGGTTCCCGCCCAGTACCTGTCGCTCGGCGATCGACCGGGTATCGACACCGCCCTGACCGCTACGGACACCCCGCTGCTCGATGCCCCCATGCCTGACGCATCGGTGCTGGAGATCATTCTCGAGGGACAGTCCGTCATCCTCACCGGTGCCACCGTGGATGGCTATGACGCGGCCGCGCATGACGGCACCGGCGGCTGCGTCGACGAGCGAGATCTATCGCGATGAGCCGCGACGAGAATCCCAACGGTCTAGCACGCGGCGAAAGCTCGCACGATCTACCTCGCAGCGCTCGGATAGTGGTGATCGGCGGCGGTGTCAATGGCCTATCGACGGCGTTTCAACTCGCGAAGCGCGGTGTGCGAGATGTCGTCGTCCTCGAACGGCGCCATCTCGGGGCTGGTGCGACCGGAAAATCGGGAGCGCTCGTTCGCTGCCACTACGCGAACGTACCGGAAGCGCGACTGACCCAAGAGAGTCTGCACATCTTTCGCAACTGGGATGAGGAAGTCGGCGCCGGCTCTCCCGGCTTCACCCCCACGGGGTTCATTCAGGTCGTTGCTCCTGAGCACGAGGATCGGCTGCGTCAGAACGTCGCGGACCAAAATGCGGTCGGCATCGAGACTCGCCTGGTTGACCGCGACGAGCTCCGAGAGATCGATCCTTTCCTCTACACCGACGATCTCACCTTCGCCGCCTACGAGCCCGGCAGCGGCTTTGCCGACCCGAATGCGACGTTGCACGGATTCGCTCGCGCGGCCAAAGACGAAGCTGTTCGCGTGTTTGAAGAAACGCCGGCTACCTCGATTCAGACTGCCAGCGGCCGCGTCTCAGGAGTCGAAACGCCTCTTGGCACGATTTCAACCGACACGGTGCTCGTGGCAGCCGGTTCCTGGGCCGATCGTCTCTTGACGCCGTTAGGCATTGATCTCGGACTGCAGCCGGTACGCACCCAGGTCGTGGTATTTCGCTGGCCGCCGCGGCTCGAAGGCTACGGTCACCGGGTCGTCATCGATGCGATCAATCACTCCTGGTTGCGGCCGGAGGGGGTCAACTGCACGCTTATCGGAGCCGAGCGCAGTGTCTTCACCGCTGATCCTGACGCCCTCGACGAGTCGGTCGACGCCGCGGCCATCCCCGTGAGTCGACGCGCGCTCGCGGCGCGGTACCCGATCTTCGCCAACGCGCTCATGCGCGGCGGCTGGTCCGGCACGTATATGCGCAGCCCTGATGGGCATCCGATCATCGATCAGATCCCAACGCTTCCCGGGCTCTGGGTGATGGCTGGCGACAGCGGGACGTCATTTAAGACCGCGCCCGCGATCGGCGTCTGCCTCGCCGAATGGATCGTCGATGGTGCACCAGCGCTGGTCGACCTTAGGCCTTTCCGAGCTTCGCGCATTAGCGAGGGCGCACTCTGGCTCGACGCGCTTTCATACGGCGACGACCGCCAGTTGACGGTTTCGCGCTAGTTAGCTTCAGCTCTCCTCGGGGGTGTCTCCGCGACGCAGGCTCGCGTAGCTCTCGTAACGTTCTCGCCCAATCTTGCCGCCATCGACTGCGGCCCGGACCGCGCAACCGGGTTCGGACAGATGTGAACAATCGGCATACCGACACTCGTCCAGGAATGGCCGCATCTCGGGGAAGAAGTGGTCGAGCTCGTCAGCCGCAACCCCCTGGAGCGAGAGGGCGCGAATTCCAGGCGTGTCCGCGACGAAGGTTTGCGCCTGACCGGGAATTCGGTGTAGCACCGTGGCCGTCGTCGTGTGCCGTCCTTTCCCGGTCGCTGCTGAGATCGCGCCGACGGCGCGATCCCGGGTCGGGTCGAGCACGTTGAGCAGGCTCGATTTTCCAACCCCCGATGGCCCAGCGACCGCAGTAATTTTCCCACTAAGTGCCAGGCGCAGATCATCGACCCCCTGGCCCGTTTTGGCACTGAGATAGAAGACGGGGTAAATCGCCTCGTAACGGCCAAAAAGGCCCTGCGCGAGCGACGGCTGGCCGTTCGCCATGGCGACATCGAGGTCCATCTTGTTGACACCGATCAGAGCGGGCAGACTTCGCGACTCCGCCATCACCAGAAACCGGTCGAGTAGGCGCAGGTGCGGCTCGGGATCCCGCACCGCAAAGAGAAAGAGTGCTTGATCGGGATTGGCCAGGATGATCTGCTCGACGTCATTTGTATGACGCGCGAGCCGGGAAAGCGTACGCGTTCTCGGTGCGACCGATTCAATGCGCCCGTCCCCTTCCCCGACATCTCTCACCCACACCCTGTCCCCGACGGCCACGAGGTCGGTCCCGCGGCGCCGCCGCTTGAGGGCACCCTTGACCGTGGAGAGCAACTCGCGACCGTCCGCCAACTGAACGGTGAAGAACAAGCCGTAGGCACGCACCACTACGCCCGGCAGCGCTCCTGGCGGCGGAACAGGATCCAGCTCGAGATCCCTCGAATCATCACTTGAACGGGGTGCGGTTCTTCGCCGCGTGGTCACCGGGAACCTATCGCGTGCGACGGAACGTACGGGGAACACGCCGCGAGGAGATGCTCACGGGACGCGGCAAGGGGGCGCCTCCCGGCGCCCCCTTTTCGGTGATGTCGAATTCGCCGGTGCACTAGGTGCAGACGCCTCCCTGACAGAGGAGCCCGGAGCAGCAATGGCTACCAGTGCTGCAGGCGCCGCCTTCGAAGCGGCAGCAGTTGAGACTGCCGTCGGAATCAATGCCGTTGTTGCGGCAGAAGGAGGCTCCGCCGACCGCTGTGCACTCCGCGTCGGCGGCGCATGCGCCGCCGAGGGCGACGTTGCCGCCCCCCCGGCTGCCACCAATCGGTTGGCAGACGCCGCCGGAACAATCGAGTCCGCCGCAACATTGCGATCCGGCGGAGCAGCCGCCGCCCTCATAGCGGCAGCAGTTGAGCGGACCATCGCTAGCAATCCCATTGTCGTCACAGAAAACGGCTCCTCCCGCCTGGCTGCATTCGCCGGTATTGGCGCACTGGCCGCCGAGTCCGATGGTTCCACCACTACCTCCGGCGGTTCCGCAGACCCCGTTCGTGCAGCGCAGACCGCCGCAGCAGACGGTGTCACGATCGCACCAGCCGCCGTTATTGTGACAGCAGTTCAAGACACCGTCGGAGTCAATCCCGTTCGATGCGCAGACCGCCGCCCCCGCGGCCTGGCTGCATTGGCCGGTCTGTGTACACTCCGCGCCGAGCGCCAACCCACCGGTGCGGTTGTTCGTGCAGACACCATTGACACAGTAGAGACCACCGCAGCATCCAGCGCTGTAGTCGCCTCCCGAGCAAGCGCCACCTTCATTGCGGCAGCAGTTCAGCGGACCGTCGCCGTCAAAGCCATTGTCGGCACAGACAGTTGCTCCACCGCTCTGACTGCATTGTCCGGAAGAGGTGCACTGCGCCCCGGGAGCGAGTCCGCCTGATGTCGTCGTTCCCGATGAAGTACCACCACATGTGCCATTGACGCAGAAGAGATTTGCGCAGCAGTGGACGTCGTTCGAGCAGGTGCCACCGCTGTTGCGGCAACAATTACGCGCGCCATCGGCGGTTATGCCGTTGCTGGCACAGACTACTGATCCTCCGCTCTGGCTACATTCGCTGGTCGAGGTACACTCGGCGCCGAGTGCACGTGCGCCTGTACTCGTGCTACCACCGCCACCACACGCGCCGTTCACGCAGACCGCCCCACCGCAGCAGTGGAAATCCGCGGTGCACGCACCGCCTGCGTTGCGGCAGCAGTTGAACTGTCCGTCGCGAATAATGCCGTTGTCGCTGCAGACGACGGCACCCCCAGCCTGGCTGCATTCCGAATTGGCGCCGAGCGCGGAACATTGCCCGCCCAGGGGAATAGAGTTTTGCGCCCGTGCCAGCCGCGGCATGCCAACCGGCAGCCAGGTTGCTGCGAACGTGGCGGCGAGTCCCTTGAGCACGCGACGGCGGGACGTTCCCGCGGCGATCGCCCGCGCTAATTCGTCAAAACGAAACCCGTCCATGCTGGCGTCTTTCTCCTCCAGCCCGCCCGAAGTCGCGGACCCCGACTCCCCTCTTCCCCTGAGACCCGTCGGTCAACGCCAATGCCTTGGAAGCGTTCCGCTCCGCACGGCGGAACCAGGCATCGCGTTCGCGCGGCGCGGGACGCGGACAAGTCTTCCTGTTCTTGTCAACGCAGGACGGGGCGGCGGCGTTTCCATTGGAAAAGCGGGGGTTTCCCAGGCGATCATAGGTCGGCCAGTTCCCAGGTGTCAACACCCGGCCCCATTGCCCGGCGTGTCCGTACGGGAGGCGGCGCGGTGGCGCAACTAGGGCAAATAGTGGGTCCAGGTTCGCGAGCCGAATCGCTCCCGGGCTCGCTCCTCGGCCTCAGCGAACTCCTCGGGATGGAGCGCGTCCGCTTCGAGTCCGAATCGCCGCCGGAACTGCTCGACCATGTACTCGATAATGGCCTCACGTGGCAGGTTGGTCTGCTGGCGCAGGGGAGCCACGCGCTTATCAGCGGAGGTAACCCCCTTGTCACTCAATTTCTCCTTCCCCGTGCGCAGTACCTCGAGCAG
>JAICRA010000071.1 GCA_025937615.1 Thermomicrobiales bacterium
CAGCGCGCCGCCATAGCCCCGCTGGAGCCACGGCACCAGCGGCGAGACACGCTTCTCCAGCGGCGCCTTGCGCAGCAGGATCAGCGCCAGTGCTGGTGTGACGGTGAGTGCCACCACCATCGAGGCCAGCACCGCCAGCGCATAGGAGATAGCCAGCGGCCGGAAGAAGGCGCCGGACAACCCACTAAGGAAGAAGACCGGCAACAACGCCGCCGCGTCGATCAACGTGGCGTAAACGATGGCGCTGCGCACTTCCAACGAGCCGTCGAGGATGATCGACGCCGTCGACTTGTCGCTCCCTTCCTGCCGCGCCAGGCGCAGCCGGCGCACGATGTTCTCGATGTCGATGATGGCGTCGTCGACGACCACCCCGACGGAGATGACAAACCCGGCTAGGACCATCGTGTTGATGGTTGCCCCGCGTAAATAGAGCACCATCCCGGCGGCGACCAGCGACAAAGGAATCGCGATGACGCTGATCAGCGCCGTCCGCCACTCGAAGAGGAAGGCAACGAGGACCACAACCACGAGCATAACCCCGAGGAAGAGCGCCATGGTGAGGTTCTCGATGGCCATCTCGATGAACGTGGCCGGACGGAAGATGGTGGAGTCGATCTGCAAACCGGGCAGCCCGGGCTTCATCTCCTCCAGCGCCGCCTCCACCTGACGCGTGACTTCGAGCGTGTTGCCCCAGGGGAGTTTTTCGACGATGAGCATCAACCCCGGACCATCGTTGATGACGGCGTCGCCTAGGAGTGGTTGGTGATCTTCGACCACATTGGCCACGTCGCCGAGGCGCAGCGGCTTGCCGTCCCGCTCCTCGACGACCACCTGCGCCAGATCGTCGGGACTGACGATCGGAAGCTTGTGGCGGATGCTGAGGCGCTGGTTCGGTGTGTCGATGAACCCGCCGGTACCAATTACTGCCCCGTCCGAGTACTGGAGAAGTCCAGCGTCAAGAGCATCGGCGGTAACTTGCATCACCTGATCGAGCGAGACGTCATTGGCTTTCAGGCGCTGCGGGTCGGCCTGGACCTGCATCATCTGCAAGCGCTCACCCCAGATGGCGACGTTCGCCACCCCGGGGATGCGCAGGAGATTCGCCCGGATCTTCCAGTAGGCGATCATCGACATGTCCATCATCGACAGCTCGTCCGACGACAGGCCGATCTTCATGAGCCGGCTCGTCGACGACAACGGCTGCAGCATGACGGGCGGCGCTGCCCAGGTGGGCAACGTCGGGATCGCCGTCTGCATGCGCTCGGCTACCTGCTGCCGGGCGGTCATGAGGTCGGTTCCCGGCTCGAAGATCATCACGATCGTCGAGTACTGGGGCACCGACTTGGAGCGCATGACATCCAGCCCCGGCACGCCGTTGAGCGCCTGCTCCATCGGGATGGTGATCAAAGCTTCGACGTCGGCGGCGGAGAGACCGATGGCGGCGGTGTGCACCTCCACCTTCGGCGGCGCGAATTCGGGGAAGACGTCGACCGGCATAGCGCGGAGTAGGCCGCCGCCGAAGACCATCATCGCCACCGCCAGACCGACCACGAGATATCTGAATTTGAGGCTCGATCCGACTATCCAACGCATCATGGGCGTGGACCTCCTCGTCAATGCAGCGGGAACGGGGTTCCCCGAGCGCTGCGCGGTGAGGCCCCTGACCCCACGGCCAGGGACCTCGCACCACGGTTAGTGCTTGTATCGCTCCGCGCCGACCAGCTCGGCCGCCCCCACCGTCACCACCTCGGTGCCGGCCGCTGGGCCGTCGCTGAGGTACGCGGTGTCGCCGTCGATCCGCTCGACACTGATCTCGTCGCGGACGAAGACCAGGTGCTCGTCGGTCGTGTAGGCCCAAGTGCCGCCGTTCGCGTCGTAGATGACCGCGGAATACGGGATGGACCTCTGGATCTTGCCGCTCACCGCTTCTTCGGCGACCGGCGCTGTTTCGAGACCGACCCGCTCGGCTCCCCGTTCGGAGAGCGTGATGCGGTAGAGACTGGTGCCGTCGATTGCCTCGATGGTGGCTGGTTCGCTATGCTCCGTCTCTTCGACGGTGGCCGTTACTCCGTTCCCCGATATTGCGAAGCCAATGCCGCCTATCAAGACGAGTCCGGCGATGAAAAGATTGGTGCGTCGCATTCTGTTGCTCCTTTCGAGTCGTAGTTGGGTGCTCATCAGTTCGAAACCGGGCTGACGGCCGGGCCGGCAACCCATTCCGCCCCGTCCGTCGCCGGTTGCGACGCGGGCGCGAACCGCATGTAGAGCGAAGGCACGACGAGCAGGTTGACCAGGGTGGCCGTCACCAGCCCGCCAAGGGTCACCACGCTCATCGGGTGCAAGATTTCGTTGCCCGCCACCGGACCGAGCACGGCCAGTGGAGTCAACGCCAACCCTGTCGCCACGGCCGTCGCCACGACCGGGGCTAGGCGCTCCCGGGCGCTTTGTGTGACCAGCGCGGGGCTGACCGGTTCACCGGTCTCCTGCGCAAGCCGCTGGAAGGACTTGATCTGCGCGATCCCGTTGCGTGTCGCAACGCCGAGGACCGCCAGGAACCCCGCCAGCACACCGAGCGAGATGACGCCACCGTTGGCAAAGGCCGCGACTAACCCACCGGTAAGCGCCAGCGGCAGCGTGACGAACGCCAGCCCGGCTAGCTTCCAGCTGTTGAACGCGGCCTGCAGTAGCAGGAAGATGCCGATCAACGCCGCGACGGCGAAGCCAAAGAGTTGTCGCTCGGTGGCCTGCTGCTGTGCGTACCCGCCGAGCAGCTCGGCGTGGTATTCCCGCGGCAGCTCGGTGCTGGCCAGAACCTGATCGATCTCGGCGGCGACGTCGCTGACGTCGCGACCTTGCACGTCGGCTCCGATATCGACGTAGCGCGAGACGGCGTCGTGCTCGATGTTGGCCGGGCTGGGCGTCAATCCGACCTTGGCGACGTCGCCGAGCCGGACATGGCCCCCATCAGGGGTATCGATCAGCAGGTTGTTGATGCTGGTCAGGCTGTGCCGCGTCTCCGGCGCTCCCCAGACCACCACCTCGAAGACTTTCTGCTCGTCGAAGAGGCTGCCCACTTCGACGCCGGAGAGCAGCGCGGCCGCCGAACGGCGCACGTCACCCGGTTTGATCCCGGCCGCCTGAGCCTTGGCCAGGTCGACCTCGATCTCGAGCGTCGGCTCGTCAATGGGTGCGGTCACGTGCGGGTCGACGATACCGTCGATCCCCGCGATGCGCTCGCGGATCTTCTCCGCCTGGGCGCCGAGCACCGCGTAGTCCTGGCCGTAGAGGCGAGCCACCACGGCGTCCGTTTGCCCCGACAGCACGTCCCGGACCCGCTGTTCGGGATAGGTCACGACATCCCGGTAGAGACCGGGGTAACCGTCGACGACGTTCCGCACGGCGGCAACGGTTGCGCTGTAGTTGGCTGTTGGCTCCAGGCTGACCCAGAGCTCACCGGCGTTGACGCCGGCCGACTGGTCCGAGGTGATAGCGCGCCCGACGTGAGCGCCGACGTTGCGCACGCCGGGGACCGCCTCGAGCTCCTGGGTGACCAGGGTCGTAATCCGGTTCATCTCGGGGAGAGATGTGCCCGGAGCAGCCTCCCAGTGAACGAGCAGGTCGCGATCCTGGAATGCCGGTAGCATTGTTTGCCCCAGCGAGGGGACAACCATGAGACCGACCGCCAGCAGCGCACCGGCCAGTGCATAGCCCCAGCGCGGGCGCTGCACCATCGGCGCCAGCACGCGCTGGTAAACGCCTTGCAGACCCCGCACGACCGGCGATGCCGCGCGCTCAGGTGAAGACTTGGCGTAGAGAACGAGAGCCAACACCGGCGTCACGGTCAGGGCGACGACGAAGGACGTCAGCAGCGCTAGCGAGTAGGAGACCGCCATCGGCGCGAAGAAGGCGCCGGGAAGCCCCCCAGCAAAGCCAGCCAGGAAGGTGGGCACCAGCGCCAGGAGAACGATCAGTGTTCCATAGACGGCGGGTCCGCGCGTCTCCTGCACCGCGGCCAGGATGACCTCGGCGGTCGACTGCTCGTTGCCGTTCTCCCGGTTCTCCCGCAGTCTCCGCTTGATCGTGTCGACGTCATTGACAACGTCGTCGATGATGAGACCGAGCGCCACCACGAACCCCGCCAGGAGGATCGCGTTGAAGGTCGTCCCGCGCAGATAGAGCACGAACGCGGCCGCAACCACCGAGAGCGGAATGGCGGCGGCGCCGATCAGCGCGATCCGCCAATCAAAGAAGAAGGCGCCCAGCGCGAGGACTGCCAGCATGGCGCCGGCCAACACCGCCGGAGTGAGATTGCTCATCGCCATCTCGATGAAGGAGGCCGGACGATAGACGGTGCTGTCGAACTCGATCCCGGAGAGACCCGGTGCGAGTGCTGCCAGCGCGTCTTCCACGCCTTGCGTCACCTCGAGGGTGTTGGCGTTGGGGACTTTTTCGATGACGAAATAGAGATCGTATGCGGCATCCGGTGCGACGGCATCGCCGATGAGCGGCTGGTGATCTTCGACCACCGCGGCCACATCGCCGAGGCGGAGTGGCTGGTCACCGCCGGCGGCATCGTCGTGACTGCCGACTTCCAACGGCACCTGCGCCAGACCCTCTGCGTTGACGATGGGGTTCAGGTGCTGCACGGTGAGCCGCTGATTCGGAGTGTCAATAAACCCGCCGGTGCCGGGAGTCGATGCTTCCAGGAAGCTCAAAGGCGACACCCACAGCGCGTTGCCGGTGGTTTCGATGACGTCGAGCAGCGACACGCCGAGCGAGCGCAGTTGTTCCGGATCGACCTGGACCTGGACCTGCCGCTCCCGCTGACCGAAGATGGCCACATTCGAGACCCCGGACACGCCCAGGATGCGCGGCTTGATGTTCCAGCGCGCCAGCACCGACATTTCAATCGGACTGAGCTCCGTCGAGGACATGCGGACCATCATGATCCGGCTCGTCGACGACTGAGGCTCGATCATCTGCGGCGCCTTGCCGACCCCTGGCAGCGCGTGCGCCTGTGTCAGACGCTCCTGCACCACTTGCCGGGCCCGCATCAGGTCGGTCCCTGGTTCGAAGATCATCTGGATCCGCGACAACCCGGGAACCGAATCCGAACGGATTTCGTCGAGCCAGGCCACCCCATTGAGCAAGTCCTGCTCCAAGGGGACGGTGATCATCTGCTCGACTTCCGCTGCGGAGAGCCCGAGCGCCTCGGTCTGAATCTCCACGGTCGGTGGGATGAACTCGGGCAAGACATCCACCGGCATCTGGCGCATTTGCCCGATGCCGAGGACCATTACGCCCACGGCGATTGCTACGACGAGGAGTCGCAGCTTCAAGCTCGATTCGACAATCGATCGCATCATAAACAGGGTCCTTTCTACGCGTTCAGAGTCCTCTCTTGAACCCTGGGGCGCCCTTTCGACAGAAGCAAACGGGCCTCCGGAAGCTCCGCGCGCTCATCTGTCGGCACCGTGGCCATAGTGCGCCGGTCGGGTCAGCGTCACATCGGTACAGCTACTGAATCCGACTAGGTATATGTGCGGAGTTACTCCCTGAAGGTTCATTTCAAGTTCATCTGCGCCCGAAAGGATGTGCGTGCATTGGCAGGATCGACCTGTCGAGCATGCTCAGAGATTGGAGGGTGTGGTGAAACGGATTTGGATGGGCCTCATCGGTCTCTTGGTTACCGTGGGATTCGCGCTTCCACATGCGGCCGGCGCCATCACGCCGGAAGGGATGACAACGCATCGCTTAGCTGACCTTTCGGCAGCGGTCGACCATCCCCTGGTTCCTCTTGCTTCCGTACCGTCGAAGATCTTCACCGGTGAGGAGATCGACGAGGAGACAGGCGAGAAGATCGCGCTTCGCATCGAAGAGACGGTACTTACGCAGTCGGAGCTGGTTGCCGGCGTGCCAGTAACCGTCGTGAAGGTTGATGACTACCACGATGGTGAATTCGTCAAGACGACGGAGGATTACTTCGCACAGGCTCCGGACGGCACGGTTTACTATCTTGGCGAGCGCGTCGACGAATTCGAGGACGGGCAAGTCGTCGGTCATGAGGGGGCCTGGCTCACGGAGCCGAACGGCAATCCGCCGGGTGTGTTCATGCCGGCTGCTCCAACGGTTGGGGAAACCTTCTACCAGGAGCAGATTCCCGGCGTCGCGGAAGCTCAGGCCGAAGTGATTGCCGTCAATCAAACGGTCACCAGTGCTAGCGGCACCTTTACGGGTTGCGTTCAGACCGAGGATCGCGACCTACTCGACGGGGAAATTGAGCAGAAGTACTACTGTCCCGACGTCGGCCTCGTTCGCGAGGAGTTCCCAGGCGGACACATCGACCTGCTCGAGTTCGAGACGAAGCGAGTCGAGTAAGCTCGAGTGAGCGTCCAAACCTCAAGAACCCTGGTCGCAGCGCGCTAACCGGCCAGCACTCCTTGAGACAACACCTGCAGCGGTCGGGGCAAGGAGATTGTCAGGGAGCAAAGCGTTCAGATACGGAGCAGAGCCAACTTGCCAGGACCCCCGGGTCGGGGGTCCTGGCCGGACATTTGGAAGCCTCAGAACCGACCGATGAACGATGCAGAATGGACCTGGATATCCTCGCGAGTGCTTGACAGACGAGGCGTGTCCGTCCTCCTCACCGCAGTGCGACGTCTCGTCCACCGAAGAATGTCGCGATGATGAACGCGCGGTCGGGCACCTCGCGCTCCTCGAAGGCGTCAAAGAGCGGACACGGTTCGTACGGCACAGCTCGGAACACCAGCCGGTAGGCTCCCTTCCGGTCGACGTCGACCAAGGCGTACCGTGCCAGCGGCTCGCGGGAGCAGCCGAGCGCACCCGGGTTAACGTATCGGGCGCCCGACAATGTTCGGTGTAACCGGGCTCGGGTAGTGCAGGTGACCGTAGAAGACTAGCCTTGCGCGGCGTAGCGCGAACAGGCGATCCATACTGGTCGGGTCCGGGTCGGGAACCGGGTCCACGAAGCCGCGCCCTGTTTCGTCGAGCGCATAATGTAGGAAGGCGACCGGGGCGCCGCCGATATCTTCTTCCCTAATCCAGGGCCATGCTGCCACGACCGCACGTAGCGCCGGGTCGAGCTGGGCGTGGACCCAATGCTGGTGCGCGAGCTCCCCCTCGCCCATCCAGGCCGGCCGCGGACACGGGAGGCCAAAGGCGAACCAGGCGTCATGGTTGCCCATGACCGAGCGCATCCTCGGTTCATGCAGGAGGCGGTCGAGTACTTCGGCGGGGA
>JAICRA010000078.1 GCA_025937615.1 Thermomicrobiales bacterium
ACATCGGCCGCAATCTCTCCCACGAGGTCACCATCGGCGATGTCACCTTGAACGAAGCGAAACCGTCGATCGTCGCGCACGTCGTCCAGGTTGGCCATATTCCCGGCATAGGTCAGCAGGTCGAGACCAAGCACCTCGTCAGCGGGCTGCTCGCTGAGCACATGCCGCACGTAGGCGGAACCAATGAAACCGGCGGCGCCAGTAACCAGGATGCGCACAGTTACAATCCTCCACCCGCACTCGCGCGTTCGCTCCCGGACAATAGCTCACCCGCAAGCACCGGGACATACTCTGTAAGGGCCTCTTGCCATTTCCGGAGCCTGATTCCCAGGGCCGCAGCTCGCAGATTGCGTAGCGCACTGTCGGCAGGGCGGCGAGCCGGCAACGCAAAACGAGTCAGAAACGTCTCGGTCGAGACCGGTGCAACGCGCTCCGGATCGAGCCCGGCGAGCCTCGCTGTCTCACGCGCCAAGGTGAATCGACTGGTCCGCCCATCGTTGACCAGATGAAAGATTCCCTCCCCCCGGCGGATAGCAAGGTGGACGAGCGCCTCCGCCAGGTCACTGGCATAGGTCGGGCTCCCGAATTCGTCGTCAACCACCTCTATCCGGCCCCGGTCTCGCAGGACGGTGAGAACAGTGCGCGGAAAGTGCTTGCCCGCTCCCCCGTAGAGCCAGGCCGTGCGGGCCACGGCAAACCCGGAATTCGCTTCTAGCACCGCATGCTCCGCGATCAGCTTGGACCGACCATATTCTGAGACCGGCTCCGTCTGAGCCGCCTCGGCATACGGCGCCCCGCCGTCTCCAGGGAAGACCATGTCGGTGCTGACAGCAATCACGTACGCTCCAGCGGCCTTCGCGGCATCAACGATGTTTTGCGTGGCTCGTGCATTGGAGCGCTCGCCTCGCCACGGATCCCGCTCGATGCCATCGACGTCGGTGCAGGCGGCGGCGTGGATGACCAGGTCAGGCCGTGCCGCCTGCAGCGCAGGCATTGCGACATCGGTTTCAGCCAGGTCGACTGCGACGTCGATCCCGGCACCAGCCCGGGAACCGAACGCGATGACTGCCGCCCCGGCACGCCGCGCCGCGGGGACGAGGAAGCGGCCAAGCTGACCGGCCGCTCCGGTGACGACCACCCGCTGGCCGGTCAACTCCTCGACCCAGCGACTCGTCGACTCCAGCACGTCAGATGACGTCGACACGTGAATGGTCGCCCAGGAGCAAGCGAATCGCTTGTGGACGCAGCGGTGATCGCTCCACGACGACTTCCCGGCCGATCAAGGAGTCGGCGATCCGGCGCTCGACATTACGGATGATGCTGCGCTCCAGGACGATCGAGTGCTCGATCTCGCAGCCGAATAGTTCGCAACCGGGACCAATCGCCGTGAATGGTCCGATGTACGCGTCGCGCACCGCGGTGCCCCGTCCGATCACGGCGGGACCGCGTACGGTGCTGCTCGCGATCGAAGCGCCCGTTTCGACGACGACCGGGCCGATGAGCGTCGAATCCGCGTCGACATCCCCGTCAATGCGCCGTTGTAGCGAACCGAGGATGAGCCGGTTGGCTTCGAGCATGTCGTCTTTCTTACCCGTGTCGATCCAATAGTCACCGATTGTCTGGGCTCGCACTTCAAGCCCAGCATCGATTAGTCCCTGAATCGCGTCCGTGATCTCGAGCTCGCCACGCGACGATGGCGTCAAAGTCGGCGTGATCTCGTGGACTTCGGGACCAAAGTAGTAGACCCCTATCACGGCGAGATCCGAAACGGGCTCCCGGGGTTTCTCGATCAGCCGCAGAACCCGTCCGTCGGCATCGAGGACGGCTACGCCCAGCGATGACGGATCGTCGACCCGCCGCAGCAGGATCTGCGCCGCACACGGCCGCTCACGGAACCGGTCCGTGTAAGAGACGATCCCTCCACCCAGAAAGTTGTCGCCGAGGAACATGCAAAAGGGCGAATCGCCGAGCCAGCTCTCGGCGGTGATAATCGCGTGCGCGAGTCCAAGCGGGGCGGGCTGGGGGATGTAGGTGACAGAAGCTCCGAATGCCGATCCGTCGCCGACCGCGTCGATCACCTGATCGGCGGTGTCGCCGGTAATGATGCCGATCTCGGTGACCCCGGCCTCCACAAGCTGCTCCAGGGCGTAAAACAAGACCGGCTTGTTTGCCACCGGAACGAGCTGTTTGGCGCCGGTGGCGGTCAACGGACGCAGCCGCGACCCCTTCCCTCCGGCGAGCACTAATCCTTTCAACTGGCAATCCACGTTCCCAGCGGCTCCCCTCCCACGCCGAACGAACCGGCGTTAGCGCCGGCCCGACACGCCCATGTATGTAGGATAGACCATCCCCAGGCCGCCCCGAAAAGTGACGAGGTCCGGTGGTATAGTCCACTCGATTCCTGGCCCGGGCGCTTGCCAATAGACCTGGGCAGGCTTTCCCCTGGAGGAAATCGTGGCAATCCGGCACCGCGTCAACCCACGCGCGCAGCTCGGCGACGCCATGCGTGAGGGACCGGTTGACGCGGCATGGCATGGCCGGTTTCTGGGCGTCGTCGCGCAGCAACCCGTTTTCCGACGCCTTTGGTTTGGCGCGCTCGCGGCCTCAGTCGGCCAGTGGATGCAACAGGTAGCGCTTGGCTGGCTGGCCATCGTGATGACGAACTCGCCGGGATTCGTCGGCATCGTGACCTTTGCCGCCGGCTTGCCGTTCCTCGCCGTGGCGCCATTCGGCGGAGCCCTGATCGACCGCGTCGATCGCCGCAGACTGATGCTCTCGTGCCAGGTGCTGGCCTTTCTCCTGGCGACGATGTTGGCGATCGACGTCATGAGTGCGTTTGTCCAACACTGGCATCTACCGATCGCCGCCTTCCTCAACGGGTCATTGCAGGCGCTTCTGATTCCCACTCAGCAGTCACTCGTGCCGGCGCTTGTCGCACGCGAGAGCCTGACGAACGCCGTCGGCCTGATGAGCGCCGGTCAGAACATGACCCGCGTGGTTGGTCCATCCGTGGCCGGAATCGTGATCGGCACGATCGGCGTTGGCCCGACGTTCCTCGCTCAGGCACTAGCCATCGCCTTCTCTTTCATCCTGGTTTTGGGGATCGTGCTGCCCCCGCGAGCGCAGCGAAGTGCGGGCGGGAAGGGAATCTTCGACGGTATCCGGCTCGTCGGCTCTCGCCCGGATCTACAGTCATTGTTTCTCCTGGCCTCGATTCCCGCGTTCTTCGTCTTTCCCTACATCGGGTTCCTGAACGTGTTTGCGCGCGACATCCTCCGCATCGGAGCGGAGGGCCTGGGACTCCTGATGGCAGTTTCCGGCTGCGGCGCGGTCGTCGGGTCGCTCCTTGTCGCGGCGGCCGCGCGATCCGAGGGAACTGGGCGACTGCTACTCGGGATGACGATCCTCTACGGTCTCCCCATCATCGGTGTCGCTCTCTCTCGCACCCTTTGGGTCACCCTGCCCTTGCTCTTCATGGCAGGGCTGCTCGGGGCGGCGTTCATGAGTGGCAATAACGCGGTGGTTCAGCACCGTGTGAGCGATGACGTTCGCGGCCGCGTGATGGGCGCCTACATGTTGACCTGGGGACTGATGCCGCTTGGCGCTCTTCCGATGGGGATGATTGCGGACCGCATTGGGACTCCGGCGGCCGTCGCCGGTGGCGCAGTCATTTCGTCCGTGCTGGCAGGAATCCTCGGCCTGACCTCGTCAGCCATCCGTGACGTCTGAACCGACCAACGGGGCGCCGGAAGTGTTCGCCTCCACTAGTTCGAGCACGATTCGCTCCAGCTCACGCTCTGCGTGGGGTCCAAGATCGCGCCCGGCATCGGACAACTGCCGGAGGATCGAGGGCAGGTCGCTGACTGGCGGCGGGATAGGACCAAAGCGATGGCGTAGCACGCCACGATACCAGGCCCCCAACCGTCGCCGGACCTGATTCGCCGACGGGGGATCGGCGCCAACCGCCTGTGCAATCCGGGTCGCCATCGGCCGCAATTCGCGGCCAGGGATCGGTAAACCTGCGACTTGATCGACCGCGGCTCGCTGGTGCCGAATCGTTTGCACGTCGGCGTCCCAACGGCGGATCAAATCGATCGCTGAGGCCGCCGACCGGGACCGACGCACGGCTTCCTCACGAACGGCGCTGATATCGATAGCTACCACGTCGTTGTGAAGCAGGAGGGGCTTCGTCGCATCGAACCAGAAACCGACCGCGGCTCGAGCCAACCGGAAGTAATAGACCCCGGCCATGAGGCTTTCGTCCGGCCGGACCGTTAGATTGTCGGTGGAGGCAAGCGGCGCAATGAGCTCCGCGCCCGGGACCCCGTCCCAGAATCGATTCGCCGCGGCGGGTACCAAAACCACCTCTTCGCGACGAACTGTCGCCCGCATGATGCCCCGCCGGTGCCGCAGCATGAGATGTGTCAGCGGGTAGTCCGGGCAAAGAAACACACCCGATTCGATTCGGACCCGGTCGCCTACCCCGTCAAGGATCCCGGGAACATGCTTTCGCAACTCCAGGAGGCCAAGCACAACCTCCGGGCTCACCTGCTTCGAGCGCGCCGTCTCGACAGAGAATTTAGCGTCCGCCGCCTGGACCGCCTGCTGGTCACCGCGCTGACCGATCAGCAGTAAGTCCGGGTTTTGCAGTCCTCGTTTCGAGGCAGCGGCGGCGATTGCCGGTGTGGCGTCGAGCCGGTCCACTCGGACGATGCGCAGCAGCTCATGATCGTCGGCGTGGAGACGCTTTTCCGTACCGATCCACGTTGCCACGTGCCCCGCGGCGATATCAGCCCAGCGGTCGCCAATGAGATTGCTCGCCCCGCCGCGGTCGGCGAAACCCATCACCTCACGGTCGAACAGCGCCGAGACCAAGTCTCCCCCCGGCAATCGCGGCGAACGCGTGGTATCGGCTTTCATCGACCTCCGCGCGTTGAGCTTGCGACGCCCGCGGACTTCACCATCACTCCTCGACACTGGTAACGAGTGAATCGGTCTGCCTCGCTCTGCGCTGGAGAATACCAGCGCGGATCCAGGGAACCAGCCGGCCTCTCCGGACGAGGAGCCCTGCCAACCCCACCAGACCCGCCAGCGAAAGCACGCGCGCGGCCCAGTCGAGCGGCTGCACCGAGTAGACCAGCGCGGCCCGGGAAAGCGGTTCAGCAGTCGCGAGTCCGATGTAAGCATCGCTCAAGCGTTTGACGTCGACTCGACTAGCTTCACTCGTCGTGTCCCACCGTGGGTACCAGTTGACGCGAACGGTAACCGGAGATCCGGGTCGCGCGCTTGACGCCTCGATCCGTTGATTGCCGAGATCGACTGACGCCGCGTTCTGCTCGCCAAATGTGACCTCGGTTACCGGATCGATAACCAAGTACACGTCATAGACGCCTTCCCGCACTAAACCCAGGAGTGGCGATGCGGCCGCGGTATCGCGCGTGGGCCCGGTGACAGCCACAGCCCCGATGGCATGGCGCCCGAGATAGCCGGGCTCGATCGTGTGCTCCGGGTCGGGATAGTGGTGCCCAGCCCGAAAGTCGTACCCCGGTGTTCCCAGGTGGTCGGGGTGCCAGTACCAAAGCCAGTTATCGTAATAGAGAGGGCGCGCGGTCCAAAGCGGCGCCCAGAGTTGCTGGTGCCACGACAGCGCCGACCCGAGGACCAGCAGAGCGGTACCGGGAGGAGCTGTCTCATCAGCCGCTCGAATGGCCTCTTCGAAATCGGCTTGCTCTGGCGACGCCGACATCGACACCGGGTAGAGACTGACCGGCGGCACGAGAGGTGATGCCGGATCAAGCGATGGGCCAGCGAGGGGACGCGTCTGAACGAGGAGCATAACCGTGGCGGCACCTACCGCAAGCACCGGCCCGAGACGTAATTGCGACGGGAAGACTCTGGAGAGAATCCACGACAGGATGATCCAGAACCCCACGGCCGCCAGATAGAGCGTCAGGAATCGCTGGAACGGCATGAGCCGGGTCGGCTCCAGCTGAGGCGCCAGACCGGCGGCTGCCGGAACGACAACCAGCGTCGCCGTCAGCACCAGATAGAGGACAAGAGTGGCCGTCGCCGAAGCCGTCGCCTGCCTTCGCTGAGCCTGAAGTCCGACGATGAGCCCGAGCAGTCCCAGAGCAAGTACGGGCCAGGTGACGGCGTTGGCACTCGTCTCGGCGTACTCGAGCAGTCCGGAGTACCCGCTGTATTGGACGAAGGTGTAAAGATCCCGGAATCGTGCCAGCGCCATCAACTCTGGCGCCGCTAACAACGCGGTGAGGACTGCCAGCTGCGCAAGCCGGGTCGAGATAGCGCCCAGGCCAGCAGCTTCTGATACCTGCTTCGCTTCCGTGGCGAACCGTTGCATTGACAGCGTCTGGATCGCACGATTTGCGTCGTCGCGCGACGATGAATTCGCGTCATCCGCAATCCGTCGATGTAGCGCGATTCCGTTATTGCGCAACGGTCTCGCGAGCCAGGTCCCCAGTCCAATCGCGATCAGCGCCAGCAGTGATCGGGGGTTGCAGTAGATAGCGAACGCTGCGAGCGCAGCCGCAGCGGCCCCTGACCAGCCCGTGCCCGTTCGCAGGAACCGCACGATCGCGGGCAACAGGCAGAGTGAAGCCAGGGCGCCGGCGACATTGGTCACGAGACCCCACTGCACCAATTCGGTGTATCCGCCGTGATACCAACCGCCGGGGAGCGAAATGTGCAGCACGAACGCGGTGAAACCAACCGCGGGCGACCAGCCATCTTCGCGAGCGAGCGCGGCAAACGCCGCCCCAGGCGCCAGAAAGAGCACGATGATCGCCAGGGTATGGGCGCTCTCGGCCGGCAATGCCCCTAAAGACAGGCCACGCGCGACGACCTCCAGCCAGGCCTCGCCAAGTGGGTAAAACTCGACGGGGTAACCTCCCTGGTGCTGGCCGATCCAGCGCAGGACACTGCCGGATGCCAGCTCTCGCCAGAGTATTTCGGCACGC
>JAICRA010000188.1 GCA_025937615.1 Thermomicrobiales bacterium
AGAATGCCCCACTCTCGCCCAATTAGATGGCGCGGGTCCGCGCCGGGCGGCCAGCGAGATCGTGGTACTGTTGCGGCCTCCGGATTCCCCGGACGCGAGCAAGGAGTCGCTGAAACCCGCCCGTGGAGGGACCCCCGCTGATGCTCTCTTCGGAAAGCTTGCCCCGCGCGATTGTCCGATCGGCAACGAGCACTCGCCGATTTCAGAAGTTCCTGCTCGTCGGGGCCATCGGTTTGGGCGTCAACCAGGGCGCTCTGTTCGCGCTGGTTGATCAGGCCGGCCTCGCTGTCGCCATGGCGTCGCCGATAGCGATATTCCTGTCGATGATCGTGACGTTCATCTTGAATGAGCGGTGGACTTGGCATGACCGGGGAAATGGCCGAATTCTGCATCGGGGCTTGCTCTATGGGTCGATCAATTCCGGGGGACTGCTCATTAACTGGCTGACGCTTGTGTCGCTCCATCGCATCGGACTGGATTACCTGGTAGCGAACCTCATTGGTGCCGGGATTGCCGCTGTCTGGAATTTCAGTCTGAATCACGCGCTCACCTGGCGTCGGTGATCGAATCATGGCAATGATCGCTTGCCCTATCTGCGCGATGATCCCTGTCAGATACGATGACAGGGTGCTCACGCAGCGTCGGGAGGACGGCCGCTGAGAGCGGCCGACGCGGCTACTTTCGCAGCGCGCCGGTACTGCTCGGCCGCCTAGCCGAATGAATTAGAGGGTCTTTCAAAACTATGGATGCACCACACAACGGCCGCCAATTTGGTTCTGACGGCGCTGCATCTAATGGCGCTTCACCCAATGGGTCCGCACCTCACCAAGCCGGATCCACCGTCGTGATGGGGGCAGGACCCGGCGGTCTCTGCTCGGCCTATGTCCTTTCCAAAGCCGGAGTCCCGACCACTGTGCTCGAGAAGGCCCCCTTTGTCGGTGGTCTGGCGCGAACCATTCGTCGCCAGACCGAGTATGGAGAGTTTCGTTTCGACATCGGCGGGCATCGTTGGTTCACGAAGAACGATGAGCTCAACGCGCTCTTCCGCGAGGTCGTCGCCGAGGAGCTTCTCTGGGTGAACCGCGTCAGCCGTATCTACTTCGACGGCAAATACGTTGATTATCCTCTCAAGATCTCGAATGCCCTGAAAGCAATTGGCCCGGTCGTGGCCGCTAAGGCTATGGCCGACTACGGCCGGACACGAGTGAAACAGCGCGTCAGTCCGTCGCCGGTCGAATCGATGGAGGATGCCTACATCGATCAATTCGGCCCGACGCTCTACCGACTCTTTTTCCAGCGGTACTCGGAGAAGGTGTGGGGTCTCCCCTGCGACCAGATGAGCGGCGATTGGGTCTCGCAGCGATCGAAAGGCATGTCCCTGGTGACGGCCGTGAAGGACGCGGTTGTCCCGTCGAAGGGGAAGGTCGTCAGTCTGATTGACGCTTTCATGTACCCGCGGGGTGGGTTCGGGCGATTCTCGGAAAGGATGGCTGACGCCATCGGTGCGGCGAGCAACGAGATTCGGCTCAACACTGGGGTCGAGAAGGTCCATCGCGAAGGGAACCGCGTCGTCGGCATCACGGTCTCGACAGAGAACGGGACCGAGCGAGTCGAAGCGGACAACTATATCTCGTCCATTCCGCTGACGCTCCTCGCCAAGATCATGGACCCGGCTCCCTCGGCCGAGATTCTGGCAGCCGCTGACGCCCTCACATTCCGCAACATCATCACCGTGAACATCATGTTGAAGAAGCGCCAGGTCACACCGGATACCTGGCTCTATGTCCATGACAAAGACATCCTCTTTGGCCGGTTCCACGAGCCGAAGAACTGGAGTCCGGCCATGGTGCCCAGCGACGATCTGACGTCGCTGGTGGTCGAATACTTCTGCTCCTTTGGCGATCATATCTGGTCGATGAGCGAAGAGGAGCTCGTCGCCCAGACAGTTCGCCATCTGGTTGACGACCTGAAGTTCATCACCCCGGACGAGGTGATTGGCGGCTTCATCGTGCGGGCACCTCGCGCGTACCCGGCCTATGTCATCGGCTATCAGGAGCCACTTACCAAGATCCGATCGTTTATCGGCGAGCTCGAGAACCTCCAGATCATTGGCCGCTACGGCACATTCCGGTACAACAATACGGATCACTCGATCGAGACCGGTTTGTTGGCCGCGAAGAACATCCTCGGTGAGAGCCACGATCTCGATCAGGTCAATGCGGACGACGAGTACCACGAGATCAAGCGCGTCGCGGAACCGGTGGCCGCGGGAAGATCCTGAACCGCACTACCTGACGACGGGTAGGCCCAATGGGTGACCTGGAGGACTCCTCGCCGGTTTCTCCAACCGCGGGCTCGAAGCGTCGGCGGTTGACTCGCCTCATGAGTCGGGGGCGGTGGCCCGAGGCCACGCGCTTCATCGTCGTGCTCTTGATCCTGTACGCGGTAAAACAGATCTTCTCGGTTGCCGTCTACTACCCGTTCAGCGGGCACGACGAGCTGGCGCACTACAGCTACGTACGGACTCTGGCCAGTGAGGGTCGGATCCCCGAGCTGCCTGATCTCAGGACCTGGCGCGCGGGTTTGAATGGCGGAGATCCCCCACCGACTGACGAAATCCCAGCCGAGCTCTATCCGTTCTGCCGGTTCACGTTGGACTGGTATTGTGATCCGGACAGCCCGCGCTGGGGCGCCAACCCGCCGCGAATCGTCACCGTTCCTGGCCAGGGCTACTTTCCTTCGGGTTACCAATATGCGGCGAACCACCCGCCTCTCTATTACGCCACGATGGTCCCGCTGTATGCCGCCTCATCGACCGCGTCGCCGGTTGCGCAGCACTATCTTCTACGGCTGGCGGCCATACCATTCGGCCTCGTGACGGTCTATGCCGCCTACCGCGCGACACGTTCGCTTTTCCCGGGAGATGCGTTTCTCACGGTTACAGTGCCGGCGTTCGTCGCGTTCCAACCGCAGATCTCCTACGAGGCGGCGATGGTCAACAACGATATCGTCGCGATTGCCTTGACGTCGCTGATTGTCTGGGGCCTCATTGCCGGCTTGAAGGAACGGTTTCCCCCACGCCTCTGCGCTGCGCTCGGAGTGGTACTTGGTCTCGACCTGCTCGCCAAGGGTACGGCGATCACGGTGGCACCGATCATCGCGGTTGCCGTTGTGCTCGGCATCGGCTGGCGCGACTGGCGCGGACTCCTCTCACGGGGGGTTACGATCGGCGTTCCGGCCATCCTTCTCGCGGTGCCGTGGTACCTCTTCCTCTATCGGACGTACGGCGATTTCAGTGGGCTGGCTCGGGTTAAAGAGCTCCAGTACTGGAACGGCCCGATGGGAACCTTTTTCGAGCTCCTCACGGACCCAGAATTCATCGTCAACCGATTCCGCGAGACATGGGGCGAGTTTGGGTGGCGCCAGATTCACCTCAGGCCTGAGCTCCTGTGGGCAATCGCCATTCCCACGATCCTGGCCTTGGGTGGACTCATCCTGTACGCAATCAAGGTCTGGCGACGCCCGCCCAGCTCACGCGATGACCGGGTTATGCAGCTGGAACCCTGGCAGAGCTATGCGCTGATCGTGCTCGTCTTGACCTGCGTCGTTGCCTATTTGGCGGTGGTCCAGTTTGGGACCTCATTCGCGTTGTCGCAGGCCCGATACTATTTTCCGGCGATCAATGCCGCCGCGCTGTTGCTTATGCTTGGGTTGCGAACACTCCTTCCGAGACGGGCGCGTCCTGCCGCGCAGGGGGTCGTATTCGGTGCGCTCGTGCTGCTCAACATCGTCATCATGACCTGGTACGTGCTGCCGTTCACGGTGACAGTCGACGAGCCTACCGTGAATTGGACCTGGGGTGGCTGACATTACGGTCGCTCGCGCCCAGCGTGAGGAGACGCGCATCCTGCCTGGCGAGGCGCCAGCCGAGCCGGTCGCCCGGCCGTTCTCAGCGCA
>JAICRA010000272.1 GCA_025937615.1 Thermomicrobiales bacterium
ATCGTCCGCTTGCCAGCGTGTAAATAGTGGATCAGCGAGTAGCGCTCACCCAGATCTTTGAGCAGTGCATCGAGGATCACATCGTTGCGCTGGGCTCGGTTCCACTTGCCGACCTGCTGCATACCGAGGTGAAAAATGATGGTCCCTGCGAGGAGGGGAATATAGGCAATGAAAACTGCCGACGACCCCCCCGTGGAGGCGAGCCAGAACGCCGAGCCGAGGAGCGCGACGCCGGCGATCGAGGTGAGCGTTGCCTGCCGCTTTCGCTTTTTGATGTATTCGACGTCGCGATAGACCTTCATTTGCGCTCGCACCAAGGCCCGAGCGGGCTACGTCAGCCGCGCACGAGAAGATCGACGATAGAAGACCCGCCGGCCGTGAGTCTAGCACAGGGCTGGTCGGAATCGGTTATGTCAACTTGGGCAATCCGAAGAGTTGTTCCGCTACGAACCGGATTAGTGCGAGCGCGCTGACAGTAGCGACCGCACCGCAAAATGATGAAAGCGCCACGTGCCCAAGATCGCCCCAAGTGCGGCACGACCAAGCTCGAACTGAGAAGAGCGTCAGGACGATCATCCAGAGCACCCAGAACACGCCGATCGCCGCGAGCAAGAGGCTGATGGCAAATGGGGCGTACAGCAGTGGAAGGTCCCAGAGGGCGAGCGCGCCGATCACCGCCGAGAGGCTGACCGGTGCAAGAAGCTCTCCGGGTCCCTCAACCACGGCTCGCCCCCGATCGCCCCTAGCCCACATCGAGCTGGCAAAAAGATGCCCGAGCGCTACGCCCAGAGACGTTCCCGCGAGCACCCCGGTCGCTAAACGCAGGATGTTCGACGGTTCGTAGAGTGTCGGGAATCGCAGATCGACGAGCAGGGCGTTGAAGCCATCGACGGCAAGCGCCAGGACAAACAGCCCCAGGATGGCGAGCACGGATACGGAGGGAATCTGGCTTGACCGAAGGCGACGTGTAGCAATGAGCCAGGTCAGCGTCGCCGCTGCTCCGAGGTAGATTCCCGTCATTCGCGCGTCCATCGGAAGCGTCGAGCCGCCGATCTGTAGACTATGACTTGGTCGTTGTGCGCAGAGTCCGTGTAGCGCCATGTGGGTCTTCGAGGCAATATTTCCAGGTGCAATCATGAAAATGACGAGCACCTTCACGGCAACGCCACTGACGAAGACCAGTCGCCGATCGACGGATCGTGTGGTCACATAAGGTCCACGGATCAGTTGCGACATTTTGATGCACTCTGTCCAGGGTATTTTCGATCGCTTCGCCGGCCCTCGGCATCCGGGCCGATTCGGGACACTCGACCCAGTTGTACCTGTAGGTAGCTTAGGTTGACGAACTCGGAACGCGCTGTACCAGGAATTCCCAAGCCGGCGGTCCTCACAGAGACGCCGACCGGTCGACTCACCGTGCGCGAGGTATTCCCCCCACGCCGGGCACTCGCCCGGGGACGGGGGGCGATGGCTTTCGGGCTGACCGCCCTCACCGTATTTGGCGGGTTGTTCGCATTCGTCAAGCGAAACCGTAGCCATGCGTTTGACGTTAAGGTCACCCGCTCGCTGCAGCGAGTCGACTCGCCCTGGTTCGACCGACTTATGCACATAGTCTCGTGGCCGGGGTTCCCACCACAGTCCCGCGTCATTCCATTTGCGCTATCGCTGTTCTGGCTGGCTCTCGGGTTTCCAATCGAGGCGATCTTCCAGCTCCTCGCCTGGGGCGCTGGTGGCATCTCGGCCACCATCAAGCGAGCAATGCAGCGTCCCCGCCCCACGGCAGACCTCGTGCGTGTCATCGCAGCTCCCCTGGGAGGCTCGTCATTTCCGAGCGGCCACGTGCTGATCTATTCCGGGATCTACGGGTTCTTGGCGTTTCTGCTCGAAACTCTGGTGCGGCCAGCACAGCTACGCCGTATCGCCACCTCGTGCCTGGTCGGACTGATTGCGTTGGTCGGCCCGAGTCGAATTTATCTTGGCCACCACTGGTTCACTGACGTAGTGGCGTCTTACCTGGTGGGAACGTCGTACTTGCTTGGGCTCGCGGCCATATATCGGCGAGTCAAGACCCGCTGGCTAAACCGCCGTCGTTGACTTTCTTCCCTACCGGTTCTTGATGCGAGCCGTCTTGTCGAAAAAAGTTTCGATCCGGTTTACTTCGCGCCAGCACTCCGCGGGCGAGATGCGATCCGCGAGCTTAACCTCCCCCCCGACCCTCGATGCAGTGCAGCCAGATTTCGTCGAGTTGGCAGCCTCCAGGCACTTCATTCCTGGCGACAACATGGTCCTGATCGCCAACCTTGGCGCTGAACGGAGCCACGCCCAAGTGATCGCCGTTCGCTCCGCTCGGGGCATGGTTGTTGTCACTGCACCTTTTCCAAAGGTCTGCCTAGTCGGGCGTAACGGATTCGCCCGATTGGTTACCTGAGTGCAAGGTCAGTACTATTCCAATCAGAGGCATTGACGGGGACAAAGCCCGAGTCAGTCCGCGAACAGCAAGCCCGGGTCGATGGAAGCCGGGTCACCAGGACCCTCAGGGATATCGCCCCGGAGCCGGCGCCTGAACGGCCAGCGTCTGCGTAGGAGCGCCCGGGTCCGCCCGATAACGCGGAGAACCAGCTGGTCAGGAAATCCTGGACCTGACTGGGAAGAGGTCCCCGGCGACGGTGGGCAACTGAGGTGGTACCGCGGGTTCGCCCGTCCTCAATCCAGAGGACGGGCAATTTGTTTTAGATCGACGGCAAGGCATTTCGACTGATTGCCGGGAGAAAGGGTGAATGGCTGTTACAAGAAGTGGAATTCAGGGAGTTGACAACCGTGCCGACTTTCCCGCGATGGAGCGTAATTTGCTCGCCTGGTGGCAGCGTGACGGAATTGTCCACAAGTACCTGACTCGCAACGACGCATCCCCGAGTCGCTACTC
>JAICRA010000169.1 GCA_025937615.1 Thermomicrobiales bacterium
AGCCGCGAATATATGAGCACTACGCTAACACCGAGACTTGGCCCCTGCCGAGGCGGCAGCTATTAACTGTCCAATTGAGTTGATCGATACCGCAACCCGGACCGGGGCGTGGTGCTTGGACCACGCCCCGGTCGATTGTGCCGATTCGGGTTTCTATTCATCGCCTAGGTGACGGCGCCGATCTGTGTACCAAAGTCGCGAACCCGGAATGCCAGCACGATCGAGAGGATCCCAACCACGACTGCAAAGATGCCGAAGATCCAGGCGATAGTCAGGATACCGGCCAGGACGTCGGTGAAGACGAGGATGCCGAAGATGACCGCGAGGATGCCAGAGAGGACCAGCCACCACTCGTTGTCGATCTCTTCACGCACCCGAATGGCCGAGATGATCGTCAAAATGCCCCCGACCACCGCCCAGGCCGCGATGACGTAGGTGAGGGTGACCCCGCCCAATTCCGGATCCCAAAGAATGATCAGACCGGCGACCAGGCCAAGGACACCGAGAATGAGCAATGGCCAGCGACTTTGTCCGGCCGGCTGATCGCTGAATCCGGAGATGAGCATGGTGACGCCGTCGATGAGCATATAGATGCCGACGAATATTACCCAGGTCAATGGGCTGACGAACGCGAGCAAGCCAATGATGATGAGGAGGATGCCTCTGAGCAGGAGCACCCACCATTTCTTGGCAAGTTCGAAAGCCAGCCCGCCCGCCGCGAGTGCCCGTTCGCCGAGCGCCGCCTGGTCGGGCTGCATCGCGCTTCGTTGACTCATTCCGACCCCCCTTACACGGCCCCGCGCCCCAATCCGCGGGCCTGTCCGTGCAATCTCCGGCGCACGCTCTCCCGGCGCCCGTGGCCACTACCACGTGCCTGCAGTCTATCACCCGGGTTCCGGGAACGATAGAGTGATCTAAGCATCAGGCACGAATTGTGCTGTGTCGACAGTTCGCCCAACCCGCGAATTGCATTCCATATCCCAGCCGACCCCGTAGACCGCTGACCTGCGAAGGTTATCGGCGGCCGCGTTCCCTGCTAAAGTCGCACGCTGGGCGGTCCCGGTTGTTTGCAGGGATGAAGGGACAGCGATGGTCGAATCAGGCTTAGATCCAGATGCGCTCGACACGGCTTCATTGCAGGCGCTGGTGCGCGACGTTCCCGACTTTCCGCAAGCCGGGATCGTCTTCAGGGACATCACCCCGCTCCTCGGCAATGGAGCGGCTCTCCACTCCGCGGTAGACGCCCTCGCCGCGCTCTATGAGGGCATCGACTCCGTTGTCGGGATCGAGAGCCGGGGGTTCATCCTCGGCGCTCCGGTGGCATATGCGCTCGGGGTCGGCATGGTGCCCGTACGCAAACTGGGGAGGCTACCGCGAGCGACAGAGCGCGCCGACTATGCGCTGGAGTACGGCACGAACACGGTCGAGATTCACGCCGATGCGCTGCAGCCGGGGGCACGGGCGCTCATCGTCGATGATGTCCTGGCAACCGGCGGCACGGCCGCGGCAACGGCAGAGCTGGTCGAGCGCCTTGGAGGAGAGGTGGCGGGAATTGCGGTATTGATCGAGCTTCCGGAACTCGGCGGACGCGAGCGGTTGGCCGGCTACGCCGTCACGAGCCTTCTCCAGTACTGAACGAATGGTGATCGGGAAGGAGAGCCCACGAGAGGGGATTGGGGGCCCTGGGGTGTTGGAGAACGACGCGCGGAAGATGACGTTGTCATGATCGACGTCGGACTGATGATCGAAGGACAGTTCGGAATCAATTGGGCCCGCTGGCAGCGCCTGGCACGGGTCGCAGAGGATGCCGGCTACGCTGGACTCTACCGGTCGGATCATTTCACGGAACCCGAGGGCCCACACCTCGACGCGCTCGAGTTGTGGACCTCGCTAACCTGGCTGGCAACCAATACTGCCCGAATCTCCTTCGGGCCAGTTGTGGCGCCGGTCTCTTTTCGTGATCCGCGGATCGCCGCGTGGCAAGCCGCCGCCATCCACGCTCTCGCCCCTGGCCGTCTTCGGTTCGGACTGGGCGCGGGGTGGATGGAGCGCGAGCACGAGGAGTGGGGTTTCGATCTGCTCGGTCTGGATGCTCGCTTCCAGCGATTCACCGAGGCTCTGGAGATCGTGACCCGGCTCCTTCGCAAGGAGGGACCGGTCTCGTTCTCCGGCGAGTTCTATGAGCTTGATGGCGCAGAGCTCGTGCCCAATCCCGTACGTGAGGGAACGCTTCCCATCGTCATCGGTGGCAACGGGCGGCGCCGCACGCTACCGCTGGCAGCTCGCTTCGCCGACGAATGGAACGGGGTGTACCTCTCCCCGGATGGCTTCCGGGAGCGCACGCGATTCCTCGATGAACTGTTGCGCGAGGAGGGACGACCGCCCGGCGAAGTCCGCCGCACGCTGATGACGCGGGTCATCTTCGGTAAAGATGACGATCAGCTGGCTAAGCGACTGGCGGGCAACAGCGCTGACGAGCTTCGTGCCAAGGGCCAGATCGTCGGCACTGCTGGAGAGATTCCGGCACAGCTCCACGAGCTGGAGGCCGCCGGGGTGCAAGGCGTGATGCTGCAATGGCTCGACGATCCCGACGATATCGAGGGGATTGCGGCGCTCGGCCGGGCGACGCGAGGCTGAAAGCGACGGCGCGGAATGCGTGTCGTGCCGACGGTGGGACCGTTCACTCGGTCGCATCGTCCGGGATCGCGCCAAGCTGCTGGCGCAGTCCGAGGTTGTCCCAGCCGTCGAACCCGGAAACGAGCACGCCATCGCGTAGATGATCCATGCTCATCCCGCCGACGCGAATCCAGCGGCCAGTCGGAGCGATGCCGAGGAATGGACCCCTCTGGGTACCAGTTAAGGTCCAGCGCGCGACGACCGTGTCTCCCTCGGCGATGATCTCTTCGATCTCGAAGTGGATGTCAGGGAATGCGTCCCGCCATTTGCGCCACTGCTTCTTGAACCCCTCGCGACCCATCCCGAAGTCCGGGTCGTTGCCGCCCGCGTTCTCCGCGATGAAGCGGTCGATTGCCTCCTCGCGCCCTTGATTCCAGACCTGCTCGAAGAACTCCCGGATGATGGCCTTGTTTGCTTCGGCGGACACGATCGTTCTCCAGTCGAGGAGTCGAGAAGTCGAGAAGTCGAGGTTGGTTGGCGGGTTACCCGTACCGCGGAGCGGACGAACGAACTGCCGAACGCTACTTCTCGCCTCCTCGCCTCTCAGAACCGGGCGTTGAACAGCGCCCAGCGCAGGAAGTAGATCAGGAATAACGCGGCGACGACGTAGAGCGCCGGATGAACCTCCCGTCCCTTGCCGCTGGCCAGCTTGACCAGCACGTAGCTGACGAAGCCGGCGCCGATACCGTTCGTGATGCTGAAGGTTAGCGGCATCACCAGCATCGTCAGGACCACCGGCACGGCGTCCTCCAGGTTCCGAAAGTCAATAGTCGCCGGTTGGCCCGCCGCTCCCTCCGAGAGCACGCCAACCATGAGCACGCCGACCACGATCAGCGCCGGAGCGGTTGCCACCGCCGGGATCGCTCCGACGAGTGAGACAAAGGGGAGGGCGAGCAGGAAAAGCACCCCGGTCACCACCGAGACGAGTCCGGTCCGTCCGCCAACTGAGACGCCGGCGGCAGACTCGATATAGGTGGTCGCCGACGACGCGCTGACGAGACCACCGGTCACTGCGCCGAGGGAGTCGACCAGAAGTGGTCGTTGGGCATCTTCCAGTTCTCCCCTGTCGTTGAGATAGCCGGCCTCGCTGCCGACGCCGATCAGGGTACCCATAGTGTCGAAGAAGTCGGACAACATGAAGCTGATTACCGTCAGCACCGCGGTGAGAAGGCCCAGTTTGGCGAAGAAGTCAAAGTTGAATTGGCCAACCAGCGAGAAGTCCGGTCCGGCCATTGGTTCAGCCGGCAATTGGGCAATGTCGCCCGGCACAAGAAAGGCGATGATCGTAGCTATAACGATGCCGGCGAGAATAGCGGCCGGGAACCTGCGCGCCACAAGCACGATCGTGATCAGCAATCCGACCATGGCCACGAAAATCGGCCACGAGTTCAAGGGCGTCAAGGTGAGCAAGCCGTCGACGGTTCCGGTTTGCCCAGGAATGAACGTGATCACACCGGCATTGCGCAACCCGATGAACAAGATGAAGAACCCAATACCGACGGCGATCGCCCGACTGAG
>JAICRA010000335.1 GCA_025937615.1 Thermomicrobiales bacterium
AGCGACGGAACGGGGCCGACGGTGAAACCGGAGTCGACCGGGATGTCCAACGGCACCGGCTCGAACACACCCTGCTGATGGCAGGCGACGACGACGACTCCCGTCGCCTCGGGCTTGAGCTCCTCATCGAGGTAGGCCGTCAGTCGCTCCAAATCCGCTATCAGGCTCTCGAATGCGGCGCCGCGAGGACCATAGCTATTGACCGCCTCGTCGAGCTCGCGCCGCAGCTGTTGCCATGCCGGGCGGCGTGGGGCGCCATCCTCCTCACGCGGCGCGCGCCGCTCGGATCGCTTTGTCTCTGCCGGTTGGAAACGGCCCGGCGCCGATCCTTCCTGCCGCCAGTCGAGGCTGACCGTCAGGTACGGCGCCTCAGTCGATGGCTGTAGCGCCGCCAGACGCGTCAGGGTGGCGTTGAGATCCGTCGCCAGCGGGGTGTCGTGATCTAGTTCCGTTATCTGTTGTACTGGGTCGGTCGCCACGGACAATGCTCCCTGTTCTGACAATGGCCGCGCCACCACGTTTTCCCGCGTGGGCGGCAAGCATGAGCCGTTCGCTGCAGAGTCGGATGCAAGAGCCGGGCCTACGACGCTGGCAATGTTCCTGCGTCGTCAAACCCGAAGTGAGTGCTACCGGGGGTCAGATAGCGCTTGGGCAGCTCGCTCTTGCCCCAGTCCGCTCTGAAAGGTGGCAGTCGACGGCGCGAAGGTGGTAGCACAGCGGATGCGATAAGCAGCGCGTCGGCGACAGGAGACTGAGTTCATGCGCTATCGACGAGTGAGCTACCGCTACGCGCTCCTCGTGACCGGCAACCAAGATCGGGCATTCGGCGATCCACTGGCGGCAGTTCAGCCCGGCGTGCGCTTTGCCGAGACGTTCTGGCGCCCGCCCGCTGACGTCTGCGAATCGGCAAGCACCATTGTGGTCACCATCGATCTCGCTGGCATCGACCAGGATGATCTCGACGTGGTGCTCTTCGAGGATGCGCTCATCGTCGAGGGGCGGCGACGGCTTCCAGCGGACCCCGGGGTCGTCTACCACCTCGCCGAGATTCGCCAGGGACCCTTCCGGCTCGAGCTAGGGTTGCCGGGGAGCATCGACCAGGAGCGTGTCGACGCCCGCTATGACCAGGGCCTGCTGCGCATCACTTTCGTGAAGACGCAGACGAATGCGAGATGACTGACGTGGATGATCAGACCGCACAAGGGCAAGGACAAGCGCAACTTGAGGCGCAAGAAGACGCACGGGCGCCAGAGGCAAACATGACCGAGGACGAGACGCAGCCGACGCGGACGGCGAGCGATGCCCAGCCGGAGTCGCCGGGTCGCCTGGAGATTCCCGATGTCTTGCCGGTGCTGCCGCTGCGCGGAGGAACGGTCATCTTCCCGCTCGCGGTGGCGCCGCTGAATGTCGGTCTGGAACGATCGATCCGCATGATCGACGACGTGATGCGCGACAACCGCCTCCTGGCGTTGGTCGCGCAGCGTGGCGACGAACCGCAGCAGGCCGGACCGGAAGACCTCTACACGATCGGCACCGCGGCCATCATCCACCAGCTCATGCGGGCGCCGGACGGCACGGTGCGATTGATCGTGCAGGGGTTGGAACGGATCCGGCTGCTCGACTTCGTGGCGACCGAGCCGTACCTAGTCGCACGGGTGGCGTCGGCGCCGGATCGGATGTCGCCGGGGTTTGAGACCGAGGGGCTGCGGCGCGCCGTGCTCGATCTCTTCCGGCGACTGGTGGCGCTCATCCCCGAGGTGCCGGACGAGGTGGCCGCGGCGGCTGAGACGGTGACCGATCCGCGACAGGTCGCCTACCTAGTGGCCTCGACCGGTCTCCTGGATGGCCCGGCACGACAGGAAATCCTCGAGCTGGAGCCGGTCGAGGCGAAACTGCGGCGGCTGGTCGAGATTCTCCAGCACGAGGAATCGGTCCGCGAGCTGGGGCAGCAGATTGCCGCCGAGACCCAGGGCCGGATGTCGAAAGCGCAGCGCGAGTACTTCCTGCGCGAGCAGCTCCGCTCGATTCAACAGGAGCTGGGCGAGGGGGGTGACGATCCCGAGATTGGCGAGCTGCGGCGCAAGATCGCGGAGGCGACGCTACCGGA
>JAICRA010000158.1 GCA_025937615.1 Thermomicrobiales bacterium
AGACGGAGGAAACCAATGTCCGTGACGACCCCGTTCGAGCCAGCCCGACATCTCACCCGCGTGGGCGGCTCTGACTACCTCGAGGTGAAGTGGCGGTTGGTCTGGATGCGAGACCGGCACCCAGACGCAGCGATCGAAACGCAGCTGGTGTCTCACAACGACAACACGGCTGTCTTCCGGGCAACCGTGTCGATCCCGGATGGTGGATCCGCTACCGGCTGGGGCAGTGAGTCAGCCGGCGATTTTCGGGACTACCTGGAGAAAGCGGAGACCAAAGCGATCGGGCGCGCTCTCGCCGCGCTCGGTTTCGGAACGCAGTTCTGTCCCGACTTTGAGTTTGGCGCGGCTGCGGGCCGGGTCGTCGATTCTCCAGTGAAAGTTACCTCGCGAACAGGCGCCAACTCCGGTGCCGATCGCCAGGAAACTGCCTCTGTGGCTGCCATTGGGCCGGATCAGCCGGCGACGCAGCGGCAACTCCGTTACCTTCAAGCCGTCGCCCGGGAAGCTGGTCTCGACGGCGCTGCCTTGGACGAGCGAGCGAAGCAGGAGTTTGGCGTCCTGGCCGCCGCGTTGAGCCGACGCGATGCGTCCGCCCTGATCGACCTGATTCAATCCCAGCCGAGCGGCTCTCAGCTCGCTTCGTAATCGGGAGAGGATGAGCAGTGTCGGACTCATATCATCCGGGCGCGCCGGTGTCTTCGTCGTTCCTGAGTGCCGAACTCGATGCGCGTCGAAGGGCACTTGAAGATCGTCTCGATGAAGGCTACCAGCGCATCGATCAGGCGGCGCTGACTGGCGCGGATGTGTCGGAATGGGAGTCATTCTGGCTTCGGCTGCTTGACGAGTATGAGGATGTTTGCCGCGAACTAGACCGGGCGGCCTAGCAGCAAAGACCAGGGCCGATGTTGGGTCATCGGCCCTGGTCTTTTTGGGCCCGGAAATGGCACGGAGGCGGTTGGCCTTGTTCTCAGGATTCGGAGACTGTGACGCTTTCCAGGGTGACGGGTTCTGTCGGAGTGGAGTTCTCGCCGCTCGGTCCAGTGCGCGTCGGGGTGTTAGCGATCGTGTTGACCACATCCATGCCCTCAGTCACGCGGCCGAAAATCGTGTAGTTCTTAGGTAGCTTGCCGCGCAGGTCATCAAGCACAATGAAGAACTGGCTGCCGTTCGTGTTTGGCCCTGCGTTTGCCATAGCAAGCGTTCCGCGCTCGTAATCCCTCTTTACCGGCTCGTCAGCGAACTTGTATCCGGGTCCGCCTGAACCAGTGCCGGTCGGATCCCCGCCCTGAATAACGAATCCCGTGACGACGCGATGGAACGGCGTGTTGTTGTAGTAGCCGTCCTTCGCAAGGCAAACGAAGTTATTCACCGTGACCGGAGCGTCGTCAGGGAAAAACTCGACCTCGATCGTACCCTTGTTCGTCTCCAGACTCGCTGTGTATGACTTGGCCGGGTCAATTCGCATCGCGGGTTGCTCGGTGTACTGCTGCGGCATCGAATCAACTCCTTCTATTCGCTGGTCATCTGCCCAACATGATCTCCGGTCTCCCGGGGTCGCCGTGGCGGGATTCGGCGTGCCGACAGAAGCAATCTGGAGCGGCGGGGTAGCGCCGCAGCCAGTCGCAAGAATCGCAAGCGGCAGTCCCCAAGCGATCACCCGCGCTCCGAGACGGCGCACTCCCCGTCCGTGTTGGTCAACTCGATCTTGTCTGTTCACCTTGGGACCGAATAACGTCATCGAATCAGCATCGCGTCGCCGAATGAATAGAAACGATACCTGTTTCGAATGGCATCGGCATACGCCCCCATAATTGCCTCCTTTCCCGCGAGCGCGCTGACGAGCATGAGCAGCGTCGAGCGTGGCAAATGAAAGTTCGTAAGCAACGCGTCGACCAATTTCCATTCGTGTCCCGGCAGGATGAACGTTCGAGTGAATCCCGAGAAACCGGCCGGGGCATCGTCTCGCCAGACTTCTCCGAGCGTTTCGAGGGTTCTCGCCACGGTGGTTCCGACGGCAACGACTCGACTTCCTCGCCGCCGACATGCCGCAATAGCCTGTGTCGTGATTAGCGGCACTTCGCACCATTCCTCATGGATGGGATGATCGGCCACGCGATCTTCTGTAACCGGTCGAAATGTATCCAAGCCGACATGAAGCGTGACCTCGGACCACCCAAACCCCCGCGAGCGCAGGTCGCCGATCAAATCCGGAGTGAAGTGCATACCGGCCGTCGGCGCGGCGGCGGATCCGGGCACGGCCGCGTAGACAGTTTGGTACCTAGTTGGGTCCTCTGGCGAACTCTCGATATAGGGAGGGATCGGGAGCTCGCCGTAGGCGTCAAGCTGCTCGTCCTCTTGTTCACTGAACCGAATGACGAGCTCTCCCTGACCGTGGTTGTCCTCAACAACGGCCCTGGCGGCATCTACGCCAGCGCTGCGGGGAGCAAATTCAACCAGATCACCGCGCTTGAGACGCTTCGCCGGCTTGGCGAGTGCGGTCCACGCGCCGTCATCTCTCCTCCGGAGCAGGAGAACCTCGATCTTACCGCCGCTCCCGAGTCGAACCCCGCGAAGTCTCGCTGGAATCACCTTGCTGTTATTTGCCACGAATAGATCGCCAGGCGCTAGCCAATCACCGAGGCTCCTGAACGTGGTGTGATGGATCGCCCCGGAAGCCCGGTCGAGCACCAGTAGCCGCGAATCATCGCGCCTTGGCAATGGGTTCTGGGCAATCAGCTCCCGCGGTAACCGGTAGTCGAAATCAGCTGTTTGAAGAGCTTCAGCCGTGCGGGGCGAAACCGCGACTTGACTCAACCTTTTGCCCCGCCGAAAAGAGCCGGCTGCTGACCGAAAATAGCGGGGGCTTTGATTCCAAGGTGGGCATAGGCGCCCTCGGTCGCGATCCGACCGCGGGGGGTCCGCTGGAGGAAGCCGAGCTGGATGAGGTACGGCTCGTACACATCCATTACGGTGTCCGTTTCCTCGCTGATTGCCGCCGCCAATGTCTCGATCCCCACCGGTCCGCCCCCGAATTTCTCCACAATCGAGCGAAGGATACGGCGGTCGATGTCGTCGAGACCGAGGTGATCGATATCGAGCATCTCTAAGGCGTCAGAAGCAACCTGATCCGTGATCGACCCCTCGCCACGCACCTCCGCGAAATCGCGGGCCCGCTTCAGGAGTCGGTTTGCGACCCGTGGCGTTCCTCTGGCTCGTCGAGCCAAGGCCCGCGCACCGTCCGCCGAAATCGGAACATCGAGGACAACTGCCGACCGCCGCACGATTTCTTCCATCGCATCATCGCTGTAAAAGTCCAGGCGCAGTACGGACCCGAATCGGTCACGCAATGGCCCGGTCAGCAAGGCGAGTCGGGTGGTGGCGCCAACGAGCGTGAACTTAGGCAGATTGATCCGCATTGTCCTCGCCGCCGGCCCTTTGCCGAGGACTATATCGACGGCGAAGTCTTCCATCGCCGAATACAACACCTCCTCAACCGCGCGGTTGAGACGGTGAATCTCATCGATGAAAAGAACATCGCCTGATTTGAGGTTTGTCAAAATCGACACCAGGTCACCCTGGCGTTCGATCGCGGGCCCGGACGTGATGCGGAGGCTTACCCCCATCTCGACGGCGATGATTGCCGCGAGGGTCGTCTTGCCCAGTCCCGGAGGGCCATATAGCAGGACATGGTCAAGAGATTCGCCACGTTGTTTCGCAGCCTCGATGAAAATTTGAAGCGTCTCTTTAACGCGCTCCTGACCGATGTACTCGGCCAGCCGTCGAGGGCGCAAGCTGCGTTCGACCGGCACGTCCTCCACGAGCTGGCGCGGTGTGACGGCACGGTCCAGTGACGGATCATGCTCGGAACTACTGCGAATCGCGGGATTTGCTTCGCGCACCATGCCAAGAGTATAACAGAACAATTCGAACTTTTGTTCTCATCCGGGTTGGTCCGGGATCATCCGGGGAACCCCGGACACAACAGGGTAACGACGGCCACACCGGGCGCAGACGAGGTCGCTCCCGTCGAGTTGGACCGCGCTCCGGTCCACGGGGCAAGCAAGCAAATCGAGGATCCACGGCGGCAATTCCCTGGTTTCAGGAGCTCGGTGTTGTCCGCTAGCGTCTTCCGCCCGGCCCGCGCCTGGTCCCTCATCAGTCATGACCGGTGCGATCCCGTCTGGCCTGCCCAACGACAGGCGTCTGAACGCGGCTCTCGCTCCGTGGGCTCATTCGGGTTGCGTCGACCGCGTCGGCTGCGTCCCGGCTGGGAATGGCATCGGGTCGAATTCGGAAATTGAATTTCGTCCGAAAGGCTTCGTAGAAGTTGGTCG
>JAICRA010000375.1 GCA_025937615.1 Thermomicrobiales bacterium
GCGTCGTGAAAGGTCCTGGCCCAGGACATCACCGCCTCGTCGTCGGCCGAATCCACCCATCCTCCCAAGATATGGAAGCTGTAGCCGGCATCGCGCTCTCCAAAAGAAGTGGCGGCCGATTCGACCCTGCCGATCGCACCCCCGAGCGGCTCCAGGTAGGCAGCGGTGAACGACCCGCGCATGCCCGGCACGTGTGTCGTGATGGTGTCGATCGAAGCTTCCGAGAGGTCGTTCAGGTAGTGGGCCTTGGAGTAGTACCGCTGTCCCTGTGGGAGGCTGGCGTCGAAGCTCTGCTGAACGGATACATAGGGTGCTGGTCCTACTGTATCGATGATCGTCTTTCCGAGCTCGCGCAGGGGCCGAACGTAATCGGTTGCCGCGGGATCGCGGTGGAACAGAACGAAGTCGAGCGCCGGATGGCCGTGGAATCGTTCCGGAAAGACATCGAGCGGTGGAATGCGAATCATGAATGGATAGCACTGGAACTCGTCCGGGGCGTCGGCGATGAAGTCCCGGAAAAAACGAAGGAGCTCGACGCCCCTGTCGAAAGGGTAGATGATCTGGCCGGCCAGAACCTCGGGCCCGACTTGGTGCAGCCGGAGCTGCAGCGAGGTGATCACCCCGAAGTTGGCGCCGGCGCCGCGCAAGGCCCAGAACAGATCGGGGTACTCGCGCTCGCTGGTGCGGAGCTGACGCCCGTCCGCCGTGACGAGGTCGACGGAGACCAGGTTATCGAGTGCCAGACCGAGCTTTCGGGAGAGATACCCGGATCCGCCCCCGAGAGCGGCGCCGACAACGCCAACGGAGGACACTGTCGGGCTCGGCGTCGCGAGACCATGCGCCTGAGTGGCCCGATCGAGCTCGCCGCACGTCACGCCGGGCTGAACGTCCACCGTGCGTGACTCGACATCCACACGAATCGCCTTCATCCATGACAGATCGATGAGCAAGCCACCGTTGGCCACGGTGTTGCCGGCGTAGGCATGCCCGCCGCCCTTGACGGACAACATCATGCCTTTCTCGCGCGCAAGATCAACGCATACCCTGACGTCGCCGGCATCCTCGCAACGAACGATGACGTCCGGGCGGCGATCGAATCTGCCGTTCGAGATGCTGCGGGCCTCATCGAAAGCACGATCGGCGGGTTCCAACACTTGGCCGCGGATCTGACCGGCCAGCTCTCGAGCGATCATCGGGACCTCCGGATAGTGCGACTACACCACGTGCGGCTCGATCCCCCAGCTCCGGTACGCCACGGCCAGCAGATCCTGGAAGCGGGGATCGTCCCGCAAGAGTTGCCAGACGGTTCGATAGTGGTGGTGAATTGCGAGGCTGGGCCAGGCGCTCATCTCCGCGACTCTACTGAAGGCGGCAAAAGCCTGTTCGATCTCGCCCAATGCGGCGTGCACCAATCCGGCCGCGAACGGGTCGGCTTCAGCGTCGATCTCCGCCAAGATGGCCCGCGCCCCCTCGTTGTCACCGGAGGCCGCCAGTACCAGCGCCAGCGTCGCATCAGGGCCCCGACCGGCCCATGGGACGGCGAGCTCGCCGGCAGCGGGGACCGAGAGCGGCGCGAGGACGGATCGGGCTTCGGCGAAGCGCTCCAGCTCGTAAAGGACCAATCCTTCATAGAAGCTGGCGGTGGTGTATGAGGGTGAAAGCTCCTTTGCCCTGCGCGTTTCGACGAGCGCCTTCTCCGGTTCC
>JAICRA010000347.1 GCA_025937615.1 Thermomicrobiales bacterium
CTGACGTCCGAGAAGCGCTGCCGCCTCGACGTTTTCGTCGTCGAAGCGACCGCTCCACAACTCCAGGCAGACTTCGCGGCGGGCCGCTACAGCGCGTCCGACTTGGTGGCGTACTACGTCGATCGTATCCGGCGACTCGATGCGATTCACCTGCGGTCGGTCATCGAGTTGAACCCGGAGGCGCTCGACATTGCCGCCCGCTTGGATTCCGAGCGATCAACCGGTCGGGTGAGGGGAGCGCTGCACGGGGTCCCCATCTTGCTCAAGGACAACATCGGCACCGGTGATCGCCTGCATACGACCGCCGGCGCGGCTGCGCTGAGCACCGCCCACTCAGACCGCGACGCCCATCTCGTCACCGGCTTGCGCGGGGCGGGCGCCATCATCTTGGGCAAGACCAACCTCTCCGAGTGGTCGTACTGGATGTCGTACGTCGCGCCGAGCGGCTTCAGTGCGCTGGGCGGCCAAGTCGTCAGCCCTTATGGCCCCGGGATCGATCCGTTCGGCTCGTCGACGGGTTCGGCGGTCGCGGTCACCATGAATCTGGCGGCGATCACTGTCGGCACCGAAACGGCCGGCTCAATCGTCGCCCCCTCCGCAAGAGCTTCCGTCGTCGGCATGCGCCCGTCGTTGGGACTGGTGAGCCGCGATCGGGTCGTTCCCATCACCGATGAATGTGATACCGCCGGCCCGATCGGACGGACGGTGACGGATGTGGCCACGGCGCTGACCGCGATGACCCGGACGCGTGATATCCGGGATCGCCATTCCGACCGCGCCGAAGGCGTACACGGCACCGATTTCATGGGCGCGCTCGATCCGGAAGCGTTGCGTGGCAAACGGATCGGGTTGATCGGGATCGGACTGACGGGTCCAGCCGACGACGAGTGGATCATCGCCAACTCGGGCTTGACGAACGTGGTGCAGGCCATGACGACTGCCGGAGCCAAGGTTGTGGTGATCCGGCCGGCGCCGTTCGATTTCGAAGGACCTGGTTTCGTACCCGAGTTCAATTGGGGGCTGCGAGAGGGCGTCAACGCCTACCTGGCGGCAACCGACGCGCCAGCGCGAACGCTGGCGGACGTGATCGCCTTCAATGATGAGAATCCTGGCCGTTACGCACCGTGGGGGCAGGACCGCCTCCGCGACTGCCTCTGGAGTCCGCTCGGCGAGCAAGAGGCACGCCAGATCTCCCGCTCCAACCGCCAGCAGGCCCGGGACTATCTCATCGGTCTTCTCGACGCCGACGAGCTCGACGTCCTGGTCGGAATCGACACGCTGCAGTCGCTGATCTACCCGTTCGCCGGGTTCCCTGCCATCGCGGTTCCGGCTGGACTCTATCCCGGCGGCGCGCCATTCTCGGTGACGTTCATCGGGCGGTCTCGCGCCGACGCCGAGTTGATTGGTATCGCCTACGCCTACGAACAAGCGTCGCGACTGCGGGTGCCGCCGGCATTAGAAGGTGCGGCGCAGCAATGTCCACCAACGTCGCAAGGGCAGCGCCGAAGTGGTGCCACCTCGTGGTGGGGGTTTTCACCGGCGTGAGCAACAGCGGAATCGGGGGTCGGCCCTGGCCGCGTGGTAAACTTTTCTGCCGGAATCCTGTGCACGCGACGCCGCTGGCCAGCCGTGGACAGAGCCACCTGGGGAGGTGCCAGAGTGGTCGAATGGGGCCGCCTGCTAAGCGGTTGAGCGCAGAAAATGCGCTCCGAGGGTTCGAATCCCTCCCTTCCCGCCTCGGACGACCTGCCACGGCGGGTCGATGTCCGTCTGGTGTTAAAATGAGCGATACGCGCCTGTAGCTCAGGGGATAGAGCGTTGGGTTGCGGACCCAAAGGCCGCAGGTTCGAATCCTGCCAGGCGTACCCCCGAGTCGCCGCCCGGTAACCACCGGGCGGTTTTGCTGGACCAACGCCGTTTTGATGCCGTTTCGGGGGACCGCGTTGGTATACTTC
>JAICRA010000103.1 GCA_025937615.1 Thermomicrobiales bacterium
ACGCCCTTGGTGCGGGCCATCCAGATCGGGTTCGCCGAGAGGAGGTCTGCGTACTCCTGCTGGCGCTCCGGGAAGACCTGCAGGAAGTCGCGCACCATGCCGGGCAGGTTTTCCGGGATCGGTCGCGAGAAGCCGCCGATCTCCATCATGTTCGTCGTCAACCGGGCGCCGCAAAAGGCCTCGAACAGATCGAGGATCAGCTCGCGCTCGCGGAAGCAGTAGAGCGACATCGAGAGCGCGCCGATGTCGAGCGCGTGGGTGCCGAGCCAGACCAGGTGGGAGGCGATCCGCGCCAGCTCGGACATGATCACACGCCAGTACTGGGCACGCTCCGGGGCCGTGACACCGCAGAGCTTCTCGATCGCCAGCACGCAGCCGAGGTTGTTCATCGGCGCGGCGACGTAGTCGGTGCGGTCGGTCCAGGGAATGATCTGAGCGTAGCGGTGATGCTCCCCCAGCTTCTCGGTGCCACGGTGGAGATAGCCTATGACGGGGTCGCAATCGAGGATCAGCTCGCCGTCGAGCTTCAGCACGACCCGCAGCACGCCGTGGGTGCTCGGGTGCTGGGGACCCATGTTGAGGGTCATCAGACGCTCGCCGGTCTGGAGCGCGACATCTTCCTCGATCGTCAGCGAGCCCATTGATTGGGCGTCTGCGCTGAAGACTGCGCTGGCTTCGTAGGGAGCCACGAGCTGCGAGTCGGCAGTGGGCGGGGATTCAGTACTCATCTAGGAGACTCCTCGGCCCGTCCAGCGGGTGCGGACACGACCGACAGTTCGTTCGGTGTTGAAAACCGGGAATTCGCGCCAGCCGCGCAGCGGGTAGTCTTTCCGCAGCGGGTGCCCTTCATCCCAATCGTCGGGTAACAGCATCCGTTTCATGTTCGGGTGTCCTTCGAAGGTGATGCCGAACATGTCGTAGCACTCCCGCTCCATCCAGTTGGCGCCGTTCCAGATGGGGACCAGTGACGGCACCGGTTCGCCGTCGTCGACACCGGTCTTCAGACGCAACCTGGTGCGGTTAGGTAGGGAGTAGAGGTGCGCTACCACGTCGAAGCGCGGGTTCTCCCGCAACCGCAGCATGTCGACCGCGGTGAGGTCGCTCAGAAAATTGAGCTGCACCCGCGGCTCGTCCTTCAGAAAGAGACAGATCGTCCGCCACTGCTCGCGCGCCACGTGGATCGTGGTTTCGTCCCGAAAACGGACGGCGTCCACGATCGCATCAGGGAACGCGGCGCGCAGCACGATCAGGGCCGGGTGGGCCTCGATATCCTCATGGATCCAGCGATCGCGCGACCAGGCGTCTTCATCAAGGAGGGCTTCCTTCATCCCCTCGACGTCGCTGACCGGAGCGGAGGCTTCCGCCGCGTCTGGAGATTCCCTGGCAATTTCGGCGGCTTCAGCCGCCTCCTGAGATGCCGGTTGAACCAGCCCTGATCCAGGCTCTGCCGGCTTGTCGGTCACAGGTCTATTGCCCTCTTTCCGGGCTGTCTAGACGCCGGGTTGGGCAGGAACGGCATCCAGTGCGCCCATGGCCGCCTGCCGTTCGGCACGGCGGTTTTCCTCGGCGGCGACAATTCCCTGCCGCCGGGCCATCGTCTCGTATTTGATCACCTTATTCTGCAGCTCGAGGACGCCGTAATAGAGCGCCTCGGGCGTGGGCGGGCATCCCGGCACGTAGATGTCGACGGGGATGACCTGGTCGACCCCCTGGACCACAGCGTACGTGTCATAGGGACCGCCGACGTTGGCGCACGACCCCATCGAGATCACCCACTTCGGTTCCGGCATCTGATCGTAGAGCGTGCGTATCACGGGAGCCATCTTCTTGGTCACCGTGCCGGCGATGAACATCATGTCCGCTTGCCGCGGCGAGGCGCGGTAGAGCATGCCGAAGCGCTCGGCCAGGTCGAACCGGGCCATCGACGCGGAAATCATCTCGATCGCGCAGCAGGCGAGACCGAACTGGAGCCACCACAGGGACGAGCGCCGCGCCCAGTTGAAGAGAAAATCGAGCGAAGTGATGAAGATGTTCTTGTCGTAACGATCGTGAATTAGACCCACTCCAGGGCCCCTTTCCTCCAGGCGTAGACATACCCGACGAAGAGCAACGCGATGAAGACGAGCATCTCCACGAATCCAAAGAGTCCGAGCTGCGTGAAGAGCACGGCCCATGGGAAGAGGAAGATCGCCTCGATGTCAAAGATCACGAAGAGCATCGCTACGATGTAGAAGCGCGCGGTGTACCGCGGTTGCACCGGGGTCACATCGGGCAAGCCACTCTCGTAGGGCGCCGCCTTCATCCAGCTCGGTTTCTGGGGAGCGACGATCCAGTTCAGGATGAGCAGCGTCATCCCCATGGCGAACGCCGCCGTCAACATCAACGCGATGATGACCCAGTTGGAGCCGAATGTCTCGATAGTCACGCGCTCGCGGTTCCCTTCAATCGGGATCAATCAGACGAGCGGCCGCCTCTGTGGCGGCCGAGTCAACATGGGAATTTTACCACGGATAGGTGCAATTCCGGCGGCCGGACAGGCAACGCTATCCAATGCGTACAGCCTCTTCCGGGAAGCGGTAGCGTTCAGGCTGCTGGTGTCGCTGAAGTGCATAGACGGCGGTCAGTGGACCCAGTCGCCCGAGGAACATCGCCGCGCAGAGGACAAACTTTCCGGCCTCCGTCAGAGCCGGGGTAATGCCGGTCGAGACCCCGACCGTGGCCAGCGCGCTCATCGATTCGAACATCAGGTGGATCATGCCGATCTCTCGGTGGCCGACGTGATGCTCGGCTATAGCGAGCGCGACCGTGATCACCCCGTAGAGCAGGAGGGAGATGGCGATCACGGTTACCGCGCGGAAGACCAGTGGTGTGGCGATGCGCCGTCCCCAGACCTGTGTTTCCGGATTCCCTCGTAGGGTCGAGAGAACTGCGGCGACGACGACACCAACCGTGTTCAGGCGGACACCACCCGCTGTCGAACCAGATGCGCCGCCGACGAACATCAGACCAAGCCAGAAGAAGAGCGTCAGCGGATGCGCTAGATTCCAGTCGACTGTCGTGAATCCCGCCGTCCGGGCCGCAACGCTCTGAAAGAGCGCGGCGAGGGCTTTAGAGCCTACGGTCTGTCCGGCCAAGGCGCCTCCCCACTCGGCGGCGAGGAAGACGAGCGCACCAGCTCCGAGCAGCAGGGCGTTCAGTGCCAGCACGATCTTCGTGTCGAGCGCTAGTGATCGCCAGGACTTCTGGCGCGTGACGTCGGCGAAGATGAGGTACGAGAGCGCACCCGCCTGGATGAGCGCCATGAGCACGACGTTGACCCAGACGTCGGTCGCCGCGGATTGCAAAGACAGGAACCCACCGGCCAGATCAAATCCAGCGTTGCAGAACGCGGCGATGGCATAGAACAAACCGTTCCAGAGGGCGTCAAGGAGATGCATGTCCGCCACCGTAGCGAACCAGATTGCGAGAATTACTGTGCCAGCGCCTTCCGCAATCAGAGTGAAACGAATGATCTGCTCGGCGAGGGTGACGGCTTCTCGCATCGAGAGAGCGGGCGCGCCGTCTTTGAGCAGCATCTCGTCGCGCAAGGTGTATGAACCGGCGCCACGCCGTAGCATCTGGAGGAGGATGCTGGCGCCGACCGAGAAGCCGAGCCCGCCGATCTGAATAAGCATTAGGACGACAAGCTGCCCGAACCAGTTCCAATGCTCCAAAGTGTCCACCACGACTAGGCCAGTGACGGATGATGCGGAGACGGCAGTGAAGAACGCATCGATCACCGGGGTCGGTTCGCGTGCCCTCGTTACCCAGGGCGTCGTCAGCAGGACCGTGCCCACCGATATGAGGACGACGAACGACAGCACGAAGAGCTGGGCATGACGCCGGGCGTTGGCACCAGCTCCAGGTCCAGCCGCCTGCGGCGCGAAAATGACACGCCGAGACGGTGGAGTGGGTGGCTCTGGCTTTCCCGTGATCAGTCGTCTAACTGTCGGCGAACGCGTCGATCGCCTCGTCGATTCCCGCGACAAGGATGACGTCCCCCTCTAGCAATGTGGTGTCAGGTACCGGGCGCGGCAGCAGGAAATTGCCGCGCTGGATGAGGATGATGCAGATGTTCGGTCTGGCCAAGTCGATCTGGCCGACGGTTTGCCGCACGGCGGTCGTAGGGACCTCCATCCGTGCCACCCCGCCCGTCTGCGTCAGATTCAAGTAGGCGACCAGGTGCCGGATCTCGAGAGAGTGCGCAACCTGGTCCCCGGCTTCGCTCTCAGGGAAGACGATCCGGTCCGCTCCGACCTTGGTCAGGATCTCGCCGTGGATGTCAGTTTCCGCCTTGGCGATGACCCAGGGGACGCCGATTCGCTTCAGAATCAACGCACAGCTAATGCTCTCTTCGATGTTCTGGCCCTGGCCCACCACGGCAACTTCAGACCGGTCGACGCCAAGTGAGAGAAGTGCTTCCTGGTCCGAGCCATCGGCCTGGGCGGCGAGAGTCGCGAAGTCGGCCGCCTCGGCAACTCGCTCCTCGGCGATATCAATGGCGGTAACGTCGTAGCCAAGCTCGTGGCATACGCGCGCAACACTAGTTCCAAATCGGCCGAGGCCGATAACAGCGACGCGTTTCCGTGACGCCTCCTGGCGATTTCCCCCAAGCATCCTGAGCCCTTCCCGATCGCCGCTTACTAGCAAGTTTCTGGCCGAGGGGGTCGTTATTCAACGGCAGATTACGGGACCGGCGTCCCGGGCAACGGGAACCGATCCGCGACTCGATCGGGGGTCCACGGGGTGTAGAGCCAATCAGTGAAGAATGCGTCCAGATCTTCGCCTGAGAGCTCTTCGGCGAGAGCGATGAAGTCATTGGTCGTCGCGGTCGAGTAACGGTACCGCGCTGCCCACTCCTGAAGCAGCTGGAAGAACGTCTCGTCGCCGAGTCGCTCCCGCAGCTCGTGCAGGAGCACTGCGCCGCCCGCATACGGCACCTCGGTAAAGAGGTGATCCGGACCGGGGTCGCCGATAAGCACGCCTCTGCCGTCCTCGGTGCGGCTGACCGTCGCGAATCCGGCGATTTGCCGCTGTAAGGCGGCTTCAGCGGCCCTCGGACCATGGGCGGCATCCGCCCAGAGGATCTCGGCGTAGCGCGCGAACCCTTCATTCAGCCAGATGTCCTGCCAGCGGGCAGGCGAGACGCTATCGCCGAACCATTGATGGGCGATCTCGTGAGCGATGGTTCGCTCGTTCACCGCTGAGCTGTCGTAGCCGATCATGCCCTGGGTCTCAAGCGCCGCGTTCAACGGGCTGTCGGCAAAGACCGTGTTTCCCAGCGAGGCGAAAGGGTAGGGTCCGAATAGTTCCGTGAATACTTCGAGCATCTCCGGTACGCGTTCGAAGAGGATCCTCTCCTGATCCGATAGGTCGGGTGGGAACGCCTCGATCAGGGTGATACCCCCAGGACCCTCGTCAAACGTGACATCGAGATCGGCGGCGTGGAACATCACCAGATAGCTCGCCGTCGGTTCGCGGTTCTCCCAGGTAAAGGTAACCGTCGAGGGATTGTCTGCGGTGCCGCTCGCCCGCGCGACGGAGTCGCGGCGCCCGTTGGCGACCACCTCGTACGGCTCGGGAACGGTTATCACCAGTGTGTAGGTCGCTTTGTCGCGCGGATGACCGTTGACGGGGTACCAGACATCAGAACCGGCCGGCTCGCCCACGGTGAAGACCGAGCGCTCGGTCGTCCACCAGCCACGCTCAAAGCGGTCGTCCTCGTCGATCTCCGGCGTGCCGTGATAGCGCACCTCCGCCTGGAACGGGTCCCCGGCGGAGAGCGGGCGTGCGGGAGTCACGGTCAGTTCGCCCCGATCCCGCGTCCAGTCGGCCGGCACGCCCTCGATGGTGATCGCATCGATCTCGGGACCCCTGAAATCGAGGTTGAATGTCGACAGGTCTTGGGTGGCGATGGCATCGATTGTGGTCGTCGCAGCGAGGATCGACCCATCCTCGACGTCGAGGTCGAGTTCGATCGTGTAGTGGATGGCGTCATAACCG
>JAICRA010000260.1 GCA_025937615.1 Thermomicrobiales bacterium
ATCCCAGCGAGGAAGCTCGTCCGTCTCGACAACGGGCGCGGTGTCCGTGAGTGTTTTTCTCGGCATGCGACGTGGGTTCCTTTCTCAAGGCTCGCCGACACGGCGGCCACCGAAGGGTTGAAGACTAGCCGGTTCTGTGCCCGCCAGTCACGCCGTCAACGAGTCTCTGTACGGACGGCTTGACAGCAGACCCGGCTATTCCGTAGATTCTGGTCAACAACTCAAGAGTGCTGCCTTATCGAGAGGGGTGGAGGGACTCGGCCCTGTGAAGCCCGGCAGCCTGCGGTCAGCGAACCGCAAGGTGCCAAATCCGGCAGAGCGATCTGCGAGATAAGGGAACGGCGTGAAGACGCACCCCTGCCTCGGCGGGGGTTTCTTTGTGAGCCGGCTCTCCCTTTCGTCGAAACGTGGACATCGAAGACCGAGACCGAGCACCGATCCGGTCATGATGGGAGACGACCACAAGATGGTCGAGGAGCCACACGCGATTCAACGCGAGGAGCTGCCCGCTGAGCGAGGCCGGCTGCGAGTCGTCCGCCGGCGTGCGGAGACCACGCCTGGGCTCGATGCCCCTCGCCTCTCGATGGAGATCGGGGCGCTCGATCTGGAGCTCGGCGGTCGCATCGAAGCGGTCACGATCGCCTACCGCACCTGGGGACGCCTGAACGTCGCGGGCGACAACGCGGTCCTCGTCCTCCATGCACTCACCGGCGACAGTCTTGCGGCTGGCCCTGGCGGCTGGTGGGAGCCTCTCATCGGCCCCGGGCGAGCACTCGACACCGAACGCGCCTTCGTCATCTGCGCCAACATTCTCGGTGGCTGCCAGGGCACGACCGGCCCGGCGTCCGATGACCCACTCACCGGGCGTCCCTATGGCATGCGTTTCCCGCTCATTACCATTGGCGACATCGTCAACGCGCAGCGCGCGCTGGTGGAGCGGCTGGGAGTGCGCAAGCTCGTCGCCATCGGTGGCTCCATCGGCGGCTTTCAGGCCCTGGAGTGGGCGACGCGGCACCCGGATCTCGTGTCGGGTGTCGTCCCGGTAGCGGCGACCGGGGCACTCGACGCGCAGGGGGTCGCCATGAATGAGATCGGCCGTCGCGCGATCATGGCCGATCCCGATTGGCGTGGTGGGTCGTACGCGGTAGAAGGGGTTTTCCCGTCACGCGGGTTGGCCATCGCGCGCATGGTCGGTATGGTCACCTACCATTCGAAGGAGAGTATGGACCTTCGCTTCGGCCGCAACCCTGCGACTCGCCCGGTGCTCTACCCTTCGTTCGGTCCCACGTTCGACGTCGAGGGCTACCTCCATTACCACGGCGATGCCCTCACCAAGCGGTTCGACGCCAATAGCTATCTCTACCTGACGCGCACGATGGACCTCTATGACGTCGGTCGCGACGGCGGCGAGGAGCAGTGGCTGCGCCGCATCGAGGCGCCGGTTTCGCTCGTTGGGATCCGCTCCGACTGGCTCTTCCCGCCTGGTCCGATACGCGGGCTGGGCGATTGTTTACGTGAGCTTGGCAAAGACGTCGAGTACCACGAGCTCGACTCGCCGCACGGTCACGACGCCTTTCTCAAGGAGTGGGATCAGATGACCGACGCCATCGGTCCCTTCGTTGATGACCGCGTCTGCGGGAGCGTCGAGCGATGAACATCGCCGGTTACGCGCTACGCCCGCCCCGTGGACCCAAAGACGCGATGTCGCCCCATCGGCGTCGTGGGTCCGGAATCGTCATGAGCTCGAAGAAGGAGTTGAAACCATGAGTGACAGCGAGATCGCAGCGCTTCGCGAAACTGAGGTCGTTCCCACCCAGCAGGGGTTCGAGACGCTGGCTCTCCATGCCGGCCAGGACGTCGATCCGGTCACGAAGTCGCGGGCGGTGCCGATCTACCAGACCACTTCGTATGTCTTCGACAGCCCGGAGCATGCCGCCAGCCTCTTTGGGCTGAAAGAATTCGGCAACATCTATACCCGGATCATGAACCCGACCACAGATGTGCTGGAGAAGCGCGTCGCGGCTCTGGAGGGCGGAGTCGGCGCGCTTGCCACCTCGTCCGGTCAAGCGGCGCAAACCCTCGCCATCCTCAATCTCGCCAACTCTGGTGACGAGATCGTCTCGACAACGAGTCTCTACGGCGGAACGTACAACCAGTTCGAGCACACCCTGCCGAAGATGGGGATCAAGGTCAACTTCTGCGAACCGACGCCGGAAGGGGTGCGCAAGGCGATCACGCCACGCACGAAGCTCGTCTACTCGGAGACGATCGGCAATCCCGACCTGCTCACCCTCGATATCCAGGGTGTGGCCGACGTGGCGCATGATGCCGGCGTGCCGCTCATGATCGACAACACATTGCCGACCCCTTATTTGGTGCGGCCGATCGAGCACGGCGCGGATATCGTCGTCCACTCGTTGACGAAGTTCCTCGGCGGTCACGGAACGTCCATCGGCGGCGTGATCGTCGACGGTGGGTCGTTTGACTGGAAGGCGTCAGGCAAGTTCCCCGGATTCACCGAACCCGATCCGAGCTACCACGGGCTCGTATTTACCGATGTTTTCAATGTCGAGAACTTCGGCGCCAACATCGCCTACATCATCAAGGCCCGTGTGCAGTTCCAGCGTGATATTGGCGCCTCGCTCAGCCCGTTCAACGCATTCCTTTTCCTGCAAGGGATCGAGACCCTGCCCCTCAGGATGGAGCGCCACAGCCAAAACGCCATGGTCGTCGCGCGCTTCCTGACTGAGCATCCGAAGGTCGACTGGGTGAACTACCCCGGTCTACCTGGACACCCCGCGTACGAGCGAGCGACGAAGTACCACCGCAATGGGCTGTTCGGCGCAATCCTGGGTTTCGGCATCAAGGGCGGACTCGAGGCGGGACGGCGTTTCATCGAAAACGCCCAGCTCTTCTCGCACCTGGCGAACGTCGGCGATGCGAAGTCGCTGGTGATTCATCCCGCGACAACCACCCACTCTCAGCTCGACGAAAACGCCCAGGCAGC
>JAICRA010000228.1 GCA_025937615.1 Thermomicrobiales bacterium
CTGGTTGCCTCGATCACGATTGCCAAGCTTGCCCACCTCGCACGGACCTCAGCTGAAGATCTGGCGCGCACGGCGGCGGTCGGGTTGCCGCACGATTGGCTCAACTTGCGGCTGACGGGAAACCTCGTGACTGATCGGGGCGAGGCATCTGGCTCCGGTTGGTGGTCGCCGCGGGACGGTCGCGAGCGACGGGATCTGCTGGCGCTTGCGGTCGGGGAGGCGACAGCAGCACGACTCCGCTTACCCGACGTCCACGGACCGGAGGAACCCGCCGGCTCGCTACGGGATGACGCCGCTGCGGCGCTCGGGCTGCCAGCAGGGATTCCTGTCGGACCGGGAACGGGTGACAACATGGCGGCGGCGCTCGGCGTCGGCGCCGCGCCCGGGGAGTTGGTGGTCAGCCTCGGGACCAGCGGCACTGCGTTCGGTGTCAGCGTCGAGCCCGTCATCGACGAGACCGGAGAAGTCGAAGGCTTTGCCGACGCCACTGGCCGCTTCCTGCCCCTCGTGTGCATGCTCAATTGCACCCGCGTCGTCGACTCCGTCTCGTCCATGGTGGGACTGCTGCGCGAGGATGCGCTCGGTCGTGCGGCAGCAACGCCGCCCGGTGCGGACGGGCTGCTCCTGATGCCTTACCTGGCTGGGGAGCGGACACCGAACTTGCCGCAGGCAACAGGATCGATCACGGGATTGACCGCTGAAAATGCGACTCCGGACTGCATGGTGCGAGCGGCGCTCGACGGCGTAGCCGCGGGTCTGGCCTACGCGGTCGAGGTTTTGTCGCGTCTGGGTATTGCGGCGCCGGAGATCACGCTGGTTGGAGGCGGCAGCCACCACCCAGCCTGGCGTCAGGCGATCGCCGATGCGACCGGTCTGCCCGTCGTTGTCCGCGCCGGGGGCGAGCATGCCGCGCGCGGAGCCGCCATGCAAGCCATGGCGATCGCGCGCCAGGAACCACTCGACGCCGTCGTGGCGCGCTGGCGACCGGAGGTCATAACCCGCATCGATCCGCGCCCCGAGTTCCGCGAGTCATTTCGCCTCGACGAACGCAGCCGCATGATCGAGGACGTGAGGGCCAGAAGAGCGAGCTAGCCTCGCTTCCGGATCGGTCGTGGCACGACCCTCGGTCTGACGCTTGCCTTGAACCAGTCCCCGAGCCGGTGGCTGACCCCGATGACCGGAGCGTAGGCGTCCCGGAAGAGCTCGTAGAGCTCTTCATATCGAGTGTGCATGGCGACGTTCGGTTCCGTTACCTGACCGTACCGTGCCCAGCGTTGCGCGGTCTCCACCGGATCGAGCTCATGAATACCGGCGGTCGCAAGCAAAGCCGCGCCCATGGCGGCTTGATCCGTAGTAGCCAGGGCATAGACGGGAAGCCCGAACACGTCGGCGACCATCTGCCGCCAGAAGGGGCTGCGAGAGCCACCACCGGCCATCACGATCCGCTCCGGATTTGCGCCAGCATCTTGGAGCGCCGCGAAGGCATCCCGACAAGCGAAGGTGACACCCTCCATCACCGCCCGAACCACATCACCGTGGTCGTGATGCGCTGCCAGCCCGAGAAATGCTCCGCGCGCCCCGGGATCCATGTGAGGCGACCGCTCGCCAACCAGATAGGGCAGGAACAAGAGACCCCGAGCACCGAGAGGAGCCTTTGCAGCCCATCCCGTCATCCGTTCGTAAGCGCCTGCCGCCGGCAGCTGCAGCATCTCGTCGCGCAGCCAGCGCATCGCCATCCCGGCGACGAGGGTGGCTCCCATCTGATACCACCCCGGACGTTGCCACCCCGGTTCCAGCGCCGAGCAAAAGGCGTGCGTCCTGCCGGCAAGATCGGGGTGGAAGCCATCGTCCGGCACCATGACCTGCGCCCCGGTGCTGAGCGAGAGCAACATCGTCGCCGGATCGACAATCCCCGCCCCTAGCAGCCCACTCGGTGCGTCACCGGTGCCCGTGACCACCGGCGTTCCCGGCGGGAGCCCAAGCGCGTCTGCCGCGTCAGGAGTGATCTCTCCAGCAACCGCGCTCGAAGGCTTCACGGGTGGCAGCAGGATGCTGGGAATCTCGACAGCGTCGAGCAGGTCAGGGGACCAGTTGCGCCAGCGCGCGTCGAAAAGCAACGAAGCCGAGCCGTCGCCAGGATCGGTGGCGGCGGCACCGGTCATCCGGCGCCGGATCTCATCCTTGGGCGAGAGCAACCGTTTCGTCCGCCACCAGATCGAGGCACGTTCCTCACGCATCCAGACCGCCGTGGCCGCCATGAAACCGGTCACGAGCGGGCTTCCGGCGATCTCGATCAGCCGCTTGGCGCCGATCTTCGCGGTCACCTCGGACGCTTGGCGTGACGACCGCTGATCAGCCCAGATGACCGCCGATGAGAGCACTCGTTCGTTCTCTCCCAGAAAGACCGCCCCATGCATCTGACCGGAGAAGCCCACGCCGCTGATCGAGACACCCGTGCCGGACCACCCGACAGCCTGCTGCACCGCTGTGCTGGTCGCCTCCCACCACGTGTCGGGGTCTTGCTCCGCCCAGCCCGGTTGGGGCCGAAGCACCGGGTACTCCGCGCTCCCGTTGCCGCGCACGGTACCGTCGAGGTCGACCACTAAGGCCTTGACGGACGACGTGCCGAGATCGATGCCGAGAAATGCCTCGCTCATCACCCGGCTCGATTCATTCGTGGTCTCGGCTGACGGCGGCCGTCGGCTGGAGATCGCTTATCGCCTGACTCAACGGCGCGATAGAGGGGTATAAGCGCCGGTAGACCTCGGTGTAGATCTTCTCGTAGACCAGTACGTCACTCAGCTCGGGTGTAATCTCATGTTGACCATAGCGCATCGCGGCAACCGCATCATCGGCGTCCCGGTATACACCGGCGCCGAGCCCACCCAGCAGGGCTGCACCAAGCGCCGTCGCCTCCTCCGCGCTGACTATGTGATGATTGAGATGAGAAACCGACGCCTTGACGCGCATGAGCAGCGGGTTCCGCGTGCCGCCGCCGATAGCCACCACCGATCGTGGCGCGGTCACCTGTGGGTAGGCCAGCAGCGGCTCTAGCGTATTGCGACTTTCCAGGGCCAACCCCTCGAAGACGGCACGAGTGATGACATCACGCCCGGCGTCCATGGTAAGACCGATCAACGCGCCGCGGGATCGGGGGTCGTCGTACGGCGGATTCGCCAGTCGCAGATGTGGCAGGAAGAGGACGCCGAGGCTCCCGGCCGGAACGCGCTCGGCGCTGGCGATCAACTCCGCGTGGGCAACCCGATCGTCGCTCGCGCCGAGTAGGTCGCGTAGCCACTCGATGCTAGCGCCTGACGTGTAATTCGAGCCAAATGCATAGTAGCCACCCCCCACCACGTGCGCGCCTTGGGTATAGCCCTGGCTTCCGGCTTTGGGATCGACCAATGGCTGCTCGATCGGCAAGAACACCGCCTCGGCCGTCCCCAGCGAGTTGAGCATTTGTCC
>JAICRA010000307.1 GCA_025937615.1 Thermomicrobiales bacterium
ATCGCTCACCGGTGGCAACGTCTCGGCCCGGATCACTGCTATCTCTGGTTCATCCGGCTACTTCCTCGGCGGCATCGTCGCCTACTCCAACGCGGCGAAGGCGTCACTCCTTGGCGTCTCCTCGGAGACGCTATCGACTCGCGGTGCGGTCAGCGCCGAGTGCGCCCGAGAGATGGCTGAGGGAGCGCGGCGCGCGTTCGGCGCCGACGTCGCGGTCGCTACCACGGGCATCGCGGGACCGGGCGGAGCAACGGAGCGCAAGCCGGTCGGTCTCGTCTACATCGCTCTCGCCAGTCCCAATGGCGTGACCACGGAGGAGTTCCACTTCCCCGGAGGCCGGAACGTCGTGACCGATGCCTCGACGGAGGCCGCGCTGCTCATGCTGTTGCGTGGCCTGGAACGCCGGCTCGGCAAGGATTAGCAACGATCGTTGCTCGCGGAGTCGAGCAGTTCTCCGGGCCACGCGCTAAATCTCGATCAGGCTTCTCGGCGCCACGGGCGAGATGCGATTTAGTCGCCCGTTGGTGACGACGTGCTCCTCCTCGACGACATAGTTGCCAGTCGAGCCGAGGTAAGCCGGCTCGACGCAAAGCACCACGCCATCGTCGAGCGGCGTGGGATCATCCGGGTGGAGGGAGGGCGGCTCCGGCATGTAGAGTCCGATACCGTGACCAAAACGGCCGAACCCGACGCCACCGGGAGGCAGATCCAGCGCGGAACCGATCGCGCGACCAAGACTGCTCGCGGTGTGAGCGGCATCGAGCTCTACCGCGGCGTCGAGGGCACGGACGGCGCGATCATAGTCGTCACGCTGGGCTTGCGTGGGAGCGCCGGCGGTGTACATGCGACAGTAGTCGGCCCAGTACCCGTCGACCACGACGCCGCCGTCGACAAACAGCACCTCGCCCTTCTGCCAGCGTCGCGCGGTCGGGTCGCCGAACAGACCGCTCTCGACACCCGCGACAGCCATCGTGTAGCCGAGACGGTGCGCGCCATGGGTGAAACTCGCGGCGGCGAGGATGCTGTGGATCTCGCGCTCGCTCATCCCCGGTCGCAGCGCGGCGCGCAGGTCCATGAAGGCGCGTTCGAGGACGTCGCTCGCGGCCCGCATCCGCTCGATTTCCCAGGCGCTCTTGCGGAGACGCGACGCCCAGACCATGCTCGACGCGTCGAAGCGCTCCAGGCTTGCCGGCATGAGATCGACGATCCGCGACGTTGGCGGGTGCACCGCGCCCAACGCGTCGACCCCGATAGTCTGCGCACCGAGCTCTCTCAGCAAGGTGGCCAGCACCTGGCAGGCGTGTGGAGTGAACTGGATCGCACCGTCGGGCAGTCCGCTGAACCCATCCGGTGAACGCAGCTCAACGTACGGATGCACGGTGACGCCCGGTACGCGTGAGCGAACGGCGTCGGCCTCCGTCTCGGCACAGACGACGTCGAGTCTGCTCTGGGTGAGGACGGCGACGATCGGGCGTGAGTGATTCAACCAGGTGGCGGTCGTGTAGCCGGTGAGGTAGGTGATGACTCCCTCACGGGTCGCGACAAGCGCGTCACCGCCAGACTCGGCCAGGCCAGCGCGGAGAATGGCATGCCGGCGTGTCAGATCAGCTTCGAAACCTTTAGCGCTCGACAGCTCGTTGCTGCTACGGATCGTGGTCACTGTCCGCTGCCCGCCGGAGTCGGACATTCCTCCCCTTCACAGACAATCCGGCCCTCGATCTCTGGGTCGAGTGGCTCGCCCGGCAGCGACAATGGCGACTCCCCGGCCACATACGCCGAGACGACAGATGCCAGGAGGTCGCGCGTGGCGGCACGGGAGATGATCTTCGGGTAGTTATCGCCGCCAGAGGCCGTGAAATCGTTGGTAGCTATGGTATAGGTCGCTGCCTCTGATAGATCGATCGCCTCCCCGCTGCACGTCCCGTCCGCCGCCTGCCGCACGGCGCCTGTCACGCGACTGCCCGGCTCCGCTTCGACGTCGTAGGTGAAGCAGAAACCAGATACTTGGGGAAAGGCTCCCGACGCCGCGGGCATGGCCGCGACTCCTGCCTCGAGCATCGCCTTGAGCTCCGCGCCACTTACCTCGACGGTCACCACCACATTGCCAAACGGCAGCACGGTGAGGACCTGACCTTCGGTGATTGGAAGCTCACCGGTAGCCTCGGGGCAGAACTCGCCGCCCTCCGGTGGGCAGGTCAGATCGGCGCGGATGCCTCCTGAGTTTGTGATGGCGAAATCGGTGCCGTATGTGGTCCGCAACGCGTCGGCGATGATGTCGCCGATCAGTGATTCGCAGGTACGCCCGGTCTCCATACCACAGGCGTCAGCTCGCGGGATCGGCCGCAGCGCCGACCCGATGACTCGTCCCATGGTCGGCGCCAGGTCGATCGTCAGTTGCTCCAGC
>JAICRA010000075.1 GCA_025937615.1 Thermomicrobiales bacterium
ACTGGATGCGGTAAAGCCGCTAGACTCTTCCCCACAATCGCGTGGCAGTCCACGAAGATTCGCTCAGTTGAGGTATTCGGAGGAAGCATGGTGCAGGGATTTGGCGCTCTTGACTCGATGCGCACCATGGTCGGTGTCCTGCGTGAGGTCAGCCTCGATGAGATTCGGGAGCAAGCAGAGACCCTGCCCCGCCTACTCATCGTCGCGCCCACGGCCGAAGAGGCGCGTCGCCTTGGATTTGAAGTGACCGGCCCGGAGGGCGAACCCGGGACGGTCGTGCGGGCGGTGGATGAACCAATCGAGCCTGTCGGGCAAGTCGACGCCGCCATCGTTTGGGACCCGGAGAGGACGGGCGCGGGATCGCGCGTGGCCGAGGCGCTCCGGTTTAAATCGCCTCCGGTGCCAATCATTCGCTTTGAGGGCTCCACACCCGGGGACTTCAATGCTGTCCACCGGCTACGAGCCGAGATCCTGAAGCGAAACGCGGAGCGGGCACCAGCGTTCGGTCGCGCGCTTCCGGTCTTTCGACCCGCCGCCGCGAAGCAGGTCATCGACGAAACCGCGGCCGCCAACGCCCAGTTTTCTCTGGTGTCGAACCTGCCAGCGATCTTGCCGATTATCGGAAACATAGCCGCCGCCGGGGCGGACTTCATTGTACTGAGCAAGAATCAGGTGATGATGCTCTACAAACTGGCCGCCGTTTTCGGTCGCGACCTGCACGACCTGCGAGGGATCCTACTGGACGTGCTGCCGGTTGTCGGTGCCGGCCTGCTCTGGAGGACTGCGGCCCGCCAGGCGGCCACATGGTTGCCCGTCGCGGCGGGGACGATTCCCAAGGTGGCGATTGCCTATGCCGGGACGCTGGCGGTTGGTCGCGCCGCCGAGTTTTACTACCGTACGGGATTGAAGCCAACCCGGTCGCAATTGGATCAGTTCACCCGGCAGGCTGCCGAATTGCTGCGCGAGGCCGATATTCCGGCGAGGCGACGAGCCCTCAGAAATAATGGCAACGTTTCCGAAGGGTCCGTTGGCGCCCCGCCAGTGACCGTTCACGAGATCCAACAGTCTGATGATTCGGACCTTGCGAACCGTCCGTGAGTCGGACGAGTGCTAGACGGCCCAGCCGCGAGACCGGTCTACGGCGAGTCGCCAGGTCGCATATCTGCTCTCGCGCTCAGCGTCGCCAATTTCGGGTTCGAAGACCCGCTCGACAGCCCACAGCTCCATCAAACTGGTCTGGTTGGGCCAAAGGCCGCGGCCGAGTCCCGCGAGAAACGCGGCGCCGACGGCCGTCGTCTCGACATTCTGGGGCCGGATTACCGGGACGCCGAGCACATCGGCCTGGATCTGCATCAGAAGATCGTTGCGAGCGGCGCCACCGTCGACGCGCAGGCTCATCAACCGAATCCCTGAGTCAGCGATCATGGCGTCGATAACATCGCGGGTCTGAAACGCGATGGCCTCAAGCGTCGCCCGGGCAATGTGGGCCGCCGTCGAACCACGGGTGAGGCCCAGGATTGTTCCCCGTGCCGCCACATCCCAATGCGGAGCGCCGAGCCCCGCAAGCGCCGGAACGACCGTCACCCCGCCGGCATCGTCGACCGAGGAGGCGAGGGGTTCCACATCTTGAACCGAATCAATCACACCCAGGCCGTCCCGCAGCCATTCCACGGCCGCACCGCTGATGAAGACCGAACCCTCCAGCGCGTAGTCAACCCGGTGGTCAATCTTCCAGGCGATTGTCGACAACAGGCGATTGGTCGAACGCTTGAGCTCCTCTCCGGTATTCAAAAGGAGAAACGAGCCGGTCCCATACGTGTTCTTCGCCTCTCCCGGGGCGAAGCAGGTCTGTCCGAAGAGTGCGGCCTGTTGGTCGCCAGCCATGCCGGCGACGGGAATCTCCGCGCCGAACAACTCTGGCGTGGTCATTCCGCTGATTCCGGCGCAGGCCACAACTCGAGGTAGCATCTGAGGCGGGATGGCCATGTCGATGATGAGGTCGGTTGACCATTCAACCGTCTGGATATCAAAGAGCATCGTGCGTGAGGCATTAGAAACGTCAGTCGCGTGGACGGCGCCTCCGGTGAGATTCCATAACAGCCAGGAATCGACGGTTCCGGCGAGGAGCGCTCCAGCTTCCGCCCGCCGCCGCAGATCGCTGTTTTCTTCGAGGAGCCATGCAAGTTTCGATGCCGTGAAATAGGCGTCCGGGACCAGACCCGTTCTGGTTTGGTAAGCCGGCCCCATCCCCCTGGCCAACAACGCCTCGATCTGAGGCTGGCTCTGCCGGCTCTGCCAGACGATCGCAGGCGACATCGCAGCGCTGGTCTCGCGGTCCCAAACAATGAGTGTTTCTCGCTGGTTCACGATGCCAATCGCGGCAACATTCGATCCGGATAATTTCGCCCGACGAAGCGCCGTGCGAGCTGTCTCGACGGTCGTGTTCCAGATTTCCGCTGCATCCTGATTGACCCAGCCGGGATAGGGGTAGAGCTGGGTCGTTGGCTCCCGGGCGACAGAGCGCACCTGGGCCAGCTCGTCAAAAACCATCGCCCTACTCGACGTCGTTCCCTGATCGAGCGCTAGAACATGGTTCGCGGTTTGCATCGACTCTCAACCCTGCCTTCAACCGGCCAGCGGCCACAAGGGGGTGACTATACTGGTCGGCTGCGGAAACGTAGGCCAGCCTCGGGGAGAACGTGAGCACCTTTGACCGGATCGTCCTGATCGGTTTCAGCGGCACGGGCAAAACGAGCGTCGCTCGCGCTCTCGCCGAGCGACTCGGTTGGTCGACGGCCGATTCTGACGTGGAAATCGAGCGCTATTGGGGAGCGACTATCCCGACCATCTTCCGGGATGAGGGGGAGTCCGCATTTCGGTCGAGCGAACGCGCCATTCTCGAGCAGCTTTTGGCCCGGGATCAGGTAGTGATTGCCACCGGCGGCGGTGCACCCGTCGATTCTCAGGTCTGGGACCACTCGATGCTCGGCCGGGAGCGAACGCTCGTCATTGCGCTCGACGCCAGTCCGGAGACGATACTCGCCCGGTTGCAGCGTCAGGCGGCAGACGAGGGTGAGGCAGTGGAGAGGCCTCTCCTGGCGGGTTCCAATCGCCTTGAGCGTATTCGGGATCTGAAGGCGGCCAGGCAACCAGTCTATGACCAAGCGCACCTGACCATTTCCTCTGAGGGCATTTCCGCCGAAGGCGTCGCCACAGAGATTGCGGGGCTATCTCAACTCACCGAGGGCCAGGCTCTCGGCATCAGGCTCGACGCGACATCGGGGGAGTCCGACATCCGAGTTGGGCCTGGAGTCATTTCTCGAATCGGGGAGTGGCTTCGAGAACGATGGCCAGAGGCGCAGCGCCTGTGGATCGTGACGGATCAGAATGTCCGGCCGCTGCACGCCCCGGTAGCCGAAGCCGAACTGCGGGCCTCCGGCTTTGCGGTATCAACGCGTGACGTAGCTCCGGGTGAAGGAAGCAAGAGTCTCGAGACCGCCGCGGAACTCTACGACTGGCTCCTCGAGGGCGGCGTGGAGCGTGGTGACGTCTTGGTGGCACTTGGCGGAGGAGTTGTCGGAGATCTCGCCGGGTTCGTAGCGGCGACAGTGTTACGCGGCATTCGCTTCGTCCAGGTCCCGACAACGCTCCTGGCCATGGTTGACAGCAGCGTCGGCGGTAAGTCAGGGATCAATCACCGGGCTGGAAAAAATCTGATCGGGGCGTTTCTCCAACCAGCTCTCGTCATTGCCGATACCAGACTGTTACAAACGGTGCCTTGCCGTGAGCGTCGCTCGGGCTGGGCGGAAGTTGTCAAACACGCCGTGATCCAGCGCTCGACGCCAGGCGGAGAACGAGCTGATTTGGGCGCGGTCCTCACTCGCAACGCGGCTCGACTCGCCCGGTTCGACGAGCCAGCAACCTCCTACGTCGTGTGGCGAAACATTGCGCTGAAAGCCGCCGTTGTCACAGCAGATGAACGGGAGGCGGGAATTCGCGCGTTTCTGAATTTTGGCCATACGCTTGGTCACGCTATTGAAGCCGCGGATTATCAACTCCTCCACGGGGAAGCTATCGCTCTCGGGATGAAAGCCGCAAGCGAGCTGGGCGTTCTGTGCGGCACGTGCGGCCGCGACGAAGCCGAGAATATCGGCAGGCTCATCGATCAGTTCGACCTTCCGACGTCCGCGGCGCTGCACGAATCGCGGGTACTCGCCCGGCTCGGAAGCGACAAGAAACGGATCGCCGGCCGCCAGCGGTTTGTCCTCCCACTCGACGGTGGCGGCGTCACGATGCGCGATGACGTGCCGGACGAAGCGGTGCGCAAAGCCCTGGCGGCTGTCAACACCTCGCAGTCGCCCAAGTGAGGCGGCCTCCCTGCCGCGTGTTATCCTCCCGCGGTTGCGCAACTTGCCTGTCCTGGAGGCCTTTACAACCATGAAACCGGCCGGCGAACCCGGGCGCCCGACGTTCGTGATCAGTGGGTCGCTAGCGTTCGATTACATCATGACGTTCCCGGGATCCTTTCAGGACCATATCATCCCGGACAAAACCCATGTCCTCTCCGTCAGTTTCCTGTTTGATTCACTGCGCAGATATCGGGGTGGGGTCGCCGGAAATATTGCCTACAACTTTGCACTGCTTGGCGAGCGCCCGGCGCTCGTCGGCGCTGGCGGGTCTGATTTCGGAGACTACCGGCGGTTTTTTGAGGCGCTCGGGATTGACATGGCGTGTGTCCTCGATGTGCCCTCTGAGCTCACCGGATCGGCATTCATGTCGGCGGATCTTGCCGGCAACCAGATCGCCGGCTTCTACCCTGGGGCCTCGGTCGCGGCTGGCGATCTCTCGGTGCTTGATTTGGGGCGATGCGCGGTTTTCGGGATGGTCGGCGCGACGACGCGCGAGGCCATGCAACGACATGCTCGACAATTTGCCGAGTCCGGATGCCGGCTAATCTACGATCCTTCGCAGCAGGTCGTTTCCCTCACTGCCGAGGAGTTGCAGGAAGGCATCGATCAAGCGTGGGGCATCATCGGCAGTGACTACGAGATGGCCGTGATCGAACAAAAGACCGGTTTGACCGTGGACGATCTCGTGGCGCGAGTACCGTTGGTGGGAGTGACGTTCGCCGAGCATGGCTCAGAGCTCTATTTCGAAGGCCGGCACGTCACGATCCCGGCTGTTACCGCCGAGCCGCTGATCGAACCGACTGGTGGTGGCGACGCGTATCGTGCAGGACTGTTCAAGGGTATCGCCCTGGGCCTGCCGCTGGAGATCGCCGGCCGGATGGGCTCGCTCGCCGCGACGTATGCCGTCGAGCGACACGGCAGTCAGGAGCATGGGTACAGCCCGGCGGAGTTTGTCGCCCGTTTCGAATCCGCCTTTCCCGAGTACGCTGGCGCGTTGAGGGTCGATTGGCTGACCTCCCCCGTCGACCGAGAACTGGCGGAGTGCCGGCTCTCGGGCCACGCAGTTAGAGGAGACTAGGTAGATGGTGGAGTCCCCAACCAACACGCGAGCGTTTGATATCAAGGACCCAAGTCTGGCCGCTGAAGGGCGTCGGAGAATTGATTGGGCGTCCCGCGAGATGCCGGTGCTGGGACAGATACGGGGCCAGTTCGATCGCGAACGCCCACTTGCCGGCGTTCGCATCGTGGTTTGTGCTCATATCACCACCGAAACCGCGAACCTAGCACTGGCCCTGAAGGCGGGTGGGGCCAGTGCCGTCCTTTGCGCAAGCAATCCCCTGTCGACCCAGGACGACGTCGCAGCGGCTCTTGTCGAGGAGGGCATTCCCGTATTCGCCATCAAGGGCGAGGACAACGAGACGTACTACCGGCACATCCGGGCGGCGCTCGATCACGGCCCGCAGATCATTGTCGACGACGGCGCCGACGTCGTCTCGCTGATCCACAAAGAGCGCGCGGACTTGCTTCCTGACGTCATTGGCGCCACGGAAGAGACGACGACAGGGGTGGTGCGCCACCGGGCGCTCCATGGCGAGGGGCTGCTCCGATTTCCGGTAATTGCGGTCAATGACGCGGAAACGAAGCATTTCTTCGACAATCGCTACGGCACCGGGCAGAGCACGATCGACGGCATTCTGCGCGCGACAAATATCCTTCTCGCGGGAAAGACGATCGTCGTCGCTGGATACGGTTGGTGCGGTAAAGGCATTGCCATGCGTGCGCGCGGCATGGGCGCGCGGGTGATCGTCACCGAGATCGACCCGGTCCGCGCGCTCGAGGCCGCCATGGACGGCTTCTCCGTGACGACGATGGACCGTGCAGCCGCCATCGGCGACATCTTCATTACCGCGACGGGGAATATCAACGTCGTCGATCGCAATCACTTCGACCAGATGAAAGACGGCGCTATCTTGGCGAACTCAGGCCATTTCAACGCCGAGGTCAACATTGGAGCGCTGGAGGAGATGTCAGGCGAGGGGCGCCGCACGCTCCGACCCTTTGTCGAGGAGTTCGTTTTGGGCCCCGGGCAACGCGTCATTTTGCTCGGGGAGGGCCGGCTCATCAATCTCGCGGCCGCCGAAGGGCACCCGGCGAGCGTCATGGACATGAGTTTTGCTAATCAGGCGCTTGCAGTCGCTTACCTCGTCCGCGAGGGAAAGGACCTCGAGCCGGGTGTCTACAGCGTACCCGGGGACATCGACCGCGAAATTGCTCGCTTGAAGCTCGCCGCCATGGAGATCGAGATCGACCAGCTCACGCCTGAGCAGGAGCGCTACCTCACCTCCTGGGAGGGCGGTACGTAGGCGTTTCTCACGTCTGGTTATTGAGGGTCCGGAGAACCCGGGAGACGTTCGATTGACGGCCCTAATGGGCATCCATTCTGCTGAAGCAGCAAACGTGTGAACTTGAGGAGACGATGGGCAACCACGGCGACAGCTGGATGACGGCGGAGAGAACGTACTTCACGTCGGAGTCGGTGACTGAGGGTCACCCTGACAAGGTCTGCGACCAAATCTCAGATGCGGTCCTGGACGCGGTGCTGCGGCTCGACCCCGAGGCTCATGTGGCGTGCGAGACCGCCACCACGACCGGGATGATCCTGGTTTTTGGCGAGATCTCGACAACCTCCTATGTCGATATTCCAGCAGTCGTTCGAG
>JAICRA010000160.1 GCA_025937615.1 Thermomicrobiales bacterium
ATACGTCCTGGCGCAGGGACCGAACCTGCTGGCCGGTTTCATTGGAGCCTCGCTGGCGGCAATCGCCACCGTGACCGCGGTCGAGGCCATCCAGCGCACCCGCCTCGTCGACGGCGGCGCGGCGATCGGGATCGTCTTCCCAGCGATGTTCGCGCTCGGTACGGTGCTGGTAACGCGGCAGTTCTCTGAGGTCCATCTCGACGCGGACGCCATCCTCTTCGGCAACATCGAGTTCGTTGCCTTCGACACGCTGACGATCGACGGCCGCGACCTCGGACCGCAGTCGATCTGGGTGATGACACTGCTTTGCGTGATCAACCTGCTCTTCATTGGCATCTTCTATAAGGAGCTGAAGCTGACCACCTTCGACCCCGGATTGGCGGCGACGCTTGGATTCTCCCCGGTCATCGTTCACTACGCACTCATGCTCGTCCTCTCGATCACCTCGGTTGGCGCGTTCACCGCGGTCGGCGCCGTGCTGGTGGTGGCACTGGTGATCGTGCCGGCGGCAACCGCCTACCTGCTCACCGACCGGCTGGCCCTGATGATCCCGCTCTCGGTCGCGATCGGCGCGATCTCAGCCCTGGCCGGCTATCGAGTGGCGATCTCCCTCGACGCCTCGATCTCCGGAGCGATGGTGACCGCGACGGGAGCGCTCTTCGGTCTCGCGCTCCTCTTCTCCCCCACGCGAGGACTGGTCGTCCGTGCCTGGCGCGCGCGTCGTCACCGGGCCACCATCGCCAGCGAGATGCTGGTCGTCCACCTGCTGAACCACGAGGCAGCCGCGGACCGCGACGAGGAGAACAGCGTCGAGCACCTGAGCCAGGGATTGCGCTGGTCGCCTGCCCGCACCGACCTGGCTATCGCCGGGGCGAGCCGGCGCGGCTGGATCGTTCGTGCCAATGGCCACCTGGAGTTGACCAGACCGGGCCGCGAAATCGCCCAGCGAGTGATCGCGCGTTAGGAGCAGCAACGATGAACGCCATGGATGACCGGCCGCGCGCCGCGAGCGAAGAGTCTCCTGAGATGGCCTCTCCTGATGCGCCACGTGTGACGCACGCGATGGAGGACTACCTCAAGACGATCTATCGCCTGCAAGGCGATGGCGGTCAGGTGACGATGCAGCGCCTGACCGAGGAACTCGATCTCTCCGGTCCCTCAGTGACCAATATGGTCAAGCGCCTGCATGAGCTGGGGTTGGTGCGGCACACGCGCTACCGTGACGTGGCGCTCACCTCTGCGGGTGAGAAGGTGGCCCTGCGCGTCATCCGCCATCATCGGCTGCTGGAGCTCTACCTCACTGAATCGCTCGGGTACGAGTGGGACCAGGTGCACGCGGAGGCGGAACGCCTCGAGCATCATGTCTCCGCTGAGCTCGAAGCCCGCATCGCCTCCGCCCTTGGCCATCCGACCCGTGATCCCCACGGCGACCCCATCCCGAGCGCGGACGGCGCGATCGATTCCGTATCGTCTCAGGTACTCGCCGATCTGGAGCCGGGTGACGTCGCCGCCATCACTCGCGTCCCCGATCGTGACCCGGAGCAACTGCGCTACCTGGGGGAGCTGGGCGTGGTCCCCGGCCAGACGATCATGGTGCTGGAGAAACTTCCCTTCGACGGTCCAATCCGGGCCCGCGTCGGTGCCGATGAGCATCTCTTCGGCCGCCCCCTCGCTGCACGCATCAACGTCGCGTCGCGGTCCCGTGCGGAGCGGAACCGCTAACTGGCAAACCTCTGACGTTGCTTCTTGAACTGACGAGCAGCCCCACCGATTGCTGCCCCCTGAGGCGATCGTCAACGGCACCATGAGGCACCGCTGCCTTTTCGCCCAGACGGATGTGGCCCCTGGTCTTGCTGTCTGGCGCTCGACGTGGCTGACGCGGCTGCCCCTGATCCGCCTCGCTGAGCGACGATACTGGTTACAGATCGCGTGGGTACGTGGGAAACGGGAGGCGAGATGAGCGAGGACACAAGCGATACCCCCACCGCCGCGGCGATTCGCATCTTGGTCCCGCTTGACGACTCGGCGGAGGCCAGGGTCGCTCTGCCCTACGCGGCCGCGCTGGCCGCACCGGGAACGGAGATCGTTCTCCTCACCGTCGTTCCCTCGGCGAACGCTGCCGACCTCGCGCCAGCCGGTCTGGAGAGCGCCGCGCAGCGCCTGCGTGTCGGCGGCCAGCAGGTGCACACCGAAGTCGCTATCGGCGATCCCGCGCGGCGCATTATCGACACAGCCGTGGATCTGGGCGCGGAGATGATCGTCATGGCCTCGCACGGTCGGGGAGCCCTCGGGCGCCTCATCTACGGCAGCGTGGCTGACCGGGTGGGGCGTGCGTCACCGATACCGGTCATGGTCGTGCGTGCTAGGCAACTGGAGCCGGGGCCGGTCGGCATCACGCGGCTGGTGGTGCCGCTGGATGGTTCGGAGCGAGCCGAAACCGCACTCCCGGTGGCGACGACCATCTCGCGCCGTTTGGGGACGCCGATCTTACTGATCAGAGTGGTTGATCCCGCGGACCTCATGCCGCCTGCCGTTGGCATCGGCGAGGCGATTCCCTTCGAGATCTATGACGAGGCCGAGGAGGAACTGGAACAGGAGGCCCGGCGCTATCTGGATACGATGGCGCAGAAGCTGCGCGAGCTAGGCCTGCCGGTGGCGACGCGGGTGCTCATGGGACCCCCCGCGAGCGCCATCGAAGAGGCGACGCACCTGGGCGATGTCCTCGTCATTGCCTCCCACGAGCGGACAGGAGTGATGCGCTGGCTGCTGGGCAGCGTGGCGGAGAAACTCACCCGTGAGGACGAGTCGCCGGTGATCCTGGTGCCAGCGTCAGTCCCGGGTTATCCAGCGGATTAGAGGCGTGTACAGGGGGTAGCAGAGCTGATGACGGAGGGACGGTTCACCGGCAGGTCGGCGCTCGTGACCGGTGCGGCGCAGGGAATCGGGCGGGCGATCGCGGAGCGTCTGGCTCGCGAAGGAGGAAGCATCCTTCTCGTCGACATCGACGGTGATCTGGCCGAACAGACCGCCGCCGAGCTTCGTGCCAGGGGAGGGATCGCCGAGGCAGTCGGCGGTGATATCGCCCGTCAGAGCGACGTGCGACGTGCGGTCGAACGTTGTCTGGAGCGCTTTGGCCGGCTCGACATCCTGGCGGCCAACGCCGGGATCGCCGACGGGCAGCCGTTCCAAGAGATCGACGAGGCAAGCTGGCGGCGGATCATCGATGTCAATCTGACCGGGACGTTCTTCTGCATGCAGGAGGCGTCGCGCGTGATGATCCAAGCCGGAGGCGGCGCCATCGTGGCTACTGCCTCGACCAATGCTTTCTGGGTCGAGAGCGGTATGGCTCACTACAACGCCTCGAAAGGCGGCATCGTGGCGCTGGTGAAATCGGCCGCGCTCGATCTCGGGCCCTTCGGCGTGCGTGTCAACGCCGTCGCGCCCGGCATGATTCGCACCCGTGCCAACTACATCACGGAGGACCCGGTTGCCGGGCCGGAGTATCTCAAGGGAGTGCCCCTCGGTCGCTTCGCGGAGCCGTCCGAAATGGCGGCGGTCGTCGCCTTCCTCGCCTCCGATGACGCCTCTTATGTCAGCGGCGAACTCCTGGTCGCCGACGGCGGGACGACGATCGGGGTCCGGCTCCCCTTGCCAGACGACCCCCTCCCCGGCTCGAAACGCTCTGAAGTGACGGAATCGAGCTCATGAGGCACCTCTTCATCGGGAGGGCGCGGACCCTCGAGTTCAGCGAGCGGTCCGAGTGATCGACCTTCTGATCGAGGTGACGGGCGCGATCCTGATCCTGGTGGCCTTCGCGTTGGCGCAGTTTCGGGGAATCGATCGCCACGGCTCGCTCTATTTAGTCCTGAATCTGGTGGGTGCGGCTTTGCTCGCCGGCTCGGCCGCGATCCATCGCCAGTGGGGCTTCCTGCTATTACAAGGCGTCTGGGCGATCATCGCGTTATGGGGGCTCCTCGGTCTCGCCCGCCGAGCGGAATCCCCCTCGTGAGCGCAGACCAGATCGTCCAGATCGTCGGCGCGTTGATGATCCTTGCCGGGTTCATCCTCACCCAGGGGAAACTGCTCGACGCGAACTCTTACCTCTACCTGGTCCTCAACCTGGCCGGGGCCACGATCCTCGCCGTGCTCGCTTTTCAGGCTCAGCGTTGGGGATTCGTCTTGTTGGAGGGGGTCTGGGCGTTGGTGGCGCTTGCCGGCCTGAGCTTGCGACTGTCGGGGAAGGAACCGACAGGCACGCACTGAGGCTCCACATCACATGTCCGATGCACGGCGCGGAAACAGTGCTGGCCAGCGG
>JAICRA010000130.1 GCA_025937615.1 Thermomicrobiales bacterium
GGCGGATTCATCGACATCACGGCCGCGGCCCGAAACCTGGTGTTCAGCGGGACGTTTTCAGCGGGACGCCAAGATATCGTGCTCGAAAACGGGCAACTCTCGATTTGCGACGATGGAAGAGTCGCGAAGTTCGTTCCTGAGGTCGAGCACGTGACGTTCAGTGGCGGCATGGCTCGGGAGCGCGGTCAGAATGTCATCTTCATCACCGAGCGCTGCGTGATTCGCCTCCTCGCGGAGGGTCTCACCGTGACCGAAATTGCGCCGGGTGTCGATCTCGAGCGTGACGTGCTTGGCCGAGTGCCGATACCCCTCCACGTCAGCCCGGAACTACGACAGATGGATGACCGATTATTCCAGCCTGATTGTATGGGACTAAGGCTGCGCGCCGGCGACGAGAGCATCCAGCTGGAACCCCTGCAGAACGGGCGAGACAGGGCGGCGGCTGTTGGACGAGCCTGAGACCCTGCTGGCCCTGACCGCTCGCGAGGCGCTAACCGCGGCGGCGGTCTTCGCGAGGATGTTTCCTGCCGACGAGACCGGTCCCGGTGCTGACGCGATCGGCGCGCTCACCTACCTCGACCGGGCACTGGCGGGTCCATATCGCGGACACGTGCCGGTCTATCGCACCAGCCTCGCGCTGCTCGATCGCGCGAGTCTGACGCGACATGGCGTGAATTTCGCGAGCGCGGAGGAATCGGCCCAGGATAACCTGATCGCTGATCTGGAGCGTGGGCAGATTCCGGGCTGGGAAGTGCCGGACCAACGCGAGTTCTTCCAGCTTATGCGGTCGCACTTGCAAGAGGGGCTCTTCAGTGATCCCGCCTACGGTGGCAACCGCGACAAGCTCGGCTGGCGCTTCCTGGGCCATCCCGGGGTCTGGCTGGAGAACAGCGAGGAAGAAAGCCTGTCGACGGACCCGGTAACCAAAGGCGGCCTCATCCAGTCCTTAGCCGACGTAGCGGCCGAGTTACACCAGCGGCAAGGTGAGGAGCAGGTACCCGGCTTCGACCCGCAACGCGGAGCGGCTTCCCCCGCTGGACGAGCGGATGTCGTCCTGGTCGGCGTCGGCGGCGTGGGCGGGTTCATCGCCCCCGTGCTGGCCGGAGCGGGGTTGAACGTCGTCGGGCTCGAGGCCGGCCCATACTGGCGTGTCGAGGACTTCCAACCGGACGAATTGGCAGCGACCTATTACTGCCGAGCCGAGATGGGTCCGAAGTTCAAGAGTGAGACGCCACGCTGGCGCCGGAACGAATCCGAGGCAACCCGGGAGCTTACCTTTTCCCTCGGCCGCATGATGAATGGCGTCGGCGGATCGGTAATCCACTACGGTGGCTGGTTACGCCGGTTCCCGGCCCATAATTTCCGTCTGCGGTCTCACGCAATTGAGTGCTGGGGACCGCAGGTGATCCCAGATGGAAGCACGGTCGCCGACTGGCCGATCTCATACGACGACCTGCGTCCATATTTTGCGGAGGTCGAACGGATCGTCGGCATCGGCGGCGACGAGGACAACGTGTTTCTGCCGCATGATCAGCCCTACCCGCTCCCCCCGACACGGCCGTTCCGAATGGGCCAGATGTTCATGGCGGCGGCTCGGAGCCTGGGACTCCATCCGCACGCGGTTCCGGTCGGGATGACCACGCGGCCATACAACGGTTACGCGGCGATGACGTACACCGCCTGGAACAACGGCTTCGGCTCGTGGACTGGTGACAAATGGCATCCCGGTCTGACCACCGTGCGGGAAGCGCTCGCCACGGGGAATTTTGATCTGCGGACGTACTGCCGCGTCACTCGAGTTCTGACCGACGCTGACGGTCGGGCTAAAGGCGTGGAATACGTCGACGCTCTCGGTCGGCACCAGACACAACTCGCCGATACGGTCATTCTGGCTGCTTACACCTTCGAAAACGTCCGACTGCTCTTCCTTTCCGGCGACGACCGGCGTCCGAGTGGTCTCGGCAACTCGAATGGGCAGCTCGGCAAGCACTTTATGAGCAAGATGTTTCCGCACGTCGACGGCTACTTCCCGGACACGTTTTTCAACCGGCACGCTGGACCCGCCGCGCAGGCCGTTGTCGTCGACGATTTTCTCGACGCCTCGTTCGATTGCGGAGCGCGTGGATTCCTGGGCGGGTCGACCCTCGGCGCGGAGAACCAGTTCCTGCCGATCCAGATCAGCCGGGAAACCCTGCCACCCGATATCCCGACCTGGGGGAAGGCATACAAGGAGCACCTGCGCGGATGGCAACATTGGAGCGTCGTCCGCATGCAGCCGGAAGCACTCTCCTACGTGAGCAACTACCTCGATATCGATCCTCATTATCGGGACAGGAGCGGACTCGGCTTGCCCGTGATCCGGGTGACCTACGACCTGCAACCGAATGAGCAGCGAATAGCTGACTTCATGGCGAAGCAGAGTGAGGCGATCCTACAGGCCATGGGCGCGACGAAGACCTGGCGTGGCCCGCGATTTACCGGGGCCGGAAGCTCGCATGACGTCGGGGGGTGCCGCATGGCTGACGATCCGGCCGCCGGCGTCGTCGACCGCACGCTCCAGGTACATGACACGCCGGGGCTCTATGTCTATTCGGGAGCTGCCTTCCCGACGTGCGCAGGCGTCAACCCGACGCTCACCCTCTGGGCCCTCTGCCTCAAGGCCGCGCGCGAGTTGATCGGGAGGCTTCAGTCCGGGGATGAGCGGTGACGACGGGCGACCCACCGCCGGAAGGGGGAGTGCGGCTATTGAGCGAGGCTGGAGTCGCGACGCTGACTCTGGACCGCCCAGCCAAGCTCAACGCAATCGGCCTGGACATGCTCGCGGAGTTGGATCGACTCTTGGCCGAGGTCGACGTCAATCCGGACGTCCGCACCGTGATCATCACCGGATCTGGCGAACGCGCGTTCTCCGTCGGCGCCGACGTCAACGCATGGGCGGTGCTCGAACCGCTCGACATGTGGCGAAGCTGGATACGCGAGGGTCATCGCGTCCTTCGACGCCTGGCAGATTTGCGGCAACCGACCATAGCGGCCATCAATGGATACGCGTTCGGCGGTGGGCTCGAGTTGGCACTTGCCGCCGACATCCGCATCGCCGCCGACTCAGCGACGTTTGCGCTGCCGGAAACGAAGATCGGGACGCTGCCCGGGTGGGCCGGAACGACACGGCTCCCGGAGGTGATCGGCGCAGCCCGCGCCAAGCAAATGGTCTTCTCGGGATGCCGGATCGACGCGGCGACGGCCGAGCGTTGGGGATTAGTCAACGAAACCGTCTCACCTGCCTCGCTCATGGAGCGCTGCCGCGGGCTGGCGGCAGACATCGCGGCGAATGCTCCGGTATCGGTGCAGCTTGCCAAGGCTGCAATCAATCGTGACGCCTCGGCGCCGGAAGCATTTGCGGGGGCATTGGCCGCCGGCACGGAGGACGGGCGAGAGGGGGTTACCGCATTCCAGGAGAAGCGCCCGCCTCGCTTTTCGGGCCGATGACACCCGCCGTGTTTACTGATTTACGAGGAGGTCATCGCTAATGGGGTTCGATCCGGCCGCACCGTTGGAGACGCGGGCCGCTCAAGCCCTCAAGTTCGCACAGACTCAGGTGCGCGCATTGATCACCAATCATCCCGATTTTTTCCCTCTCTATACCGAGGATGGTAGGTGGCAGCACGGTCGCGAGGCGTGGACGAACTGGTGTGAGGGATTCCTTGGCGGCATGATGTGGATCTTCGCCGCCCGCACCGGCGACCCGTACTGGCGCGAGCGAGCCGAGCATTATTCACTCCTCATCGAAGAGCGCCAATACGACACGAATGTGCACGATCTCGGGTTCGTCTTCTGGTCCACGTGGAAGCGATGGTTCGAGCTAACCGGGGATGAAGCGATCGAGGCCCGGGTCATCCAGGCCGGCCGGACAATGGGTCTACGCTTCAATCAGGACGGCAAGTTCCTTCGATCCTTCGTAGCGCCGGAGAGTTGTTTCATCGACATCATGATGAACGTCGGCATCATCTTTTACGCCGCTAATAGGAGCGACGATCGGGATTTGATCCGGAAAGCGCACGAGCACTGCATGACGACGAGACGGTATCTCGTGCGCGGCGACGGCAGCACGGCGCATGAGGGCATATTCGACTTGCAAACCGGCGAATTTTTGCGCGAGGCGACGCACCAGGGCTGGCGCGACGATTCATCCTGGGCGCGGGGGCAGACCTGGGCGCTTTATGGCTTTGGCACCGCGTACTGGCTTTCAGGTGACGAGCACTTCCTGGACACTGCGCAACGCTGCGCTGATTTTTATATCGAACGCACTCCACCACGCGGAGTCCCGCCGAACGACTGGGAAGAACCGTCGCCCCGGCGACCCTACGAAAGTTCAGCCGCCGCCATAGCGGCCAGCGGTCTCTTGCAACTCGGCGCATTGACGCGAGACCCGGAGCGGGCTGCGAGATACCACGACTATGCTCGAAGCATCCTCGACACGCTCCTCACGCCCGAGTTCCTGGCCTTCAACACACCGGGCTGGGAAGGGATTCTGAAGCACGGGAGCTACCACGAGCGCAAAGACCTGGGCGTTGATGAAAGCGTTATGTGGGGGGAGTACTTCTTCGTCGAAGCGTTGGACAAATTGCTCGGTGCACCGGCAGTGGCCTGATGCGACAGTGGTTGACGGTGTCAAACTTGGCATGTACAAACCCGCTACGTGGTGCGGGTCTAACTGAGAGCGGCGAAGCTCCTGGCCCCTGCCCATCCATAACCAGGGATCGCCTGCGACCCGCGCGAAAACCGTCGTGCGATGGCGCACGACCGAAGTTCTCATGTTAGGAGGAACGACCCATGTACGACATGACCAAGGCGATGACGTCCCGTGCATCGCGGCGCGGAGTTCTCAAAGGGGGAACCGCGCTTGGGTTGGGAGCCGTTGGGCTCGGCCCCGTGGCCGGGCGTGTCGCATCTGCTCAGGATGGTGGCCAGCTCGAAATATTTTCATGGTGGACTTCGCCCGGTGAGGCGACGGCGTTGCAAACCCTGTTCGATGCGTTCCTGGCTGAGTACGGCGACGTCGAAATCATCAACTCGGCGGTTGCCGGCGGCGCCGGCGTGAACGCGCAGGCGGTGCTGCAAACACGGCTTCAGGGCAATGAACCCCCCGATTCCTGGCAAACCCACGTCGGCCGTGAACTGATCGATCGCTACGTTGTGCCGGGCTACAGCGAGCCGATTACCGAGCTCTACGATGCA
>JAICRA010000124.1 GCA_025937615.1 Thermomicrobiales bacterium
ACGCATCGTGAGGTGGGCGAGCTCCAAGGCCACACCGTGCTTGTGGCCGGTACCGGCGAGCTCGGATGCGCCGTGGCGCAGCGAGCCGCAGCGTTCGGAATGCGCGTCAACGGTCTGAGGCGACGCGCGGACGCGTCACCTCCCGCGGGATTCGACCGGGTGTTTGCGATCGCGGACCTGCACGCGGCGCTGGCGGATGCGGATCATGTCGTCGTTACCCTCCCGGATACACCGAGCTCCCGCGGTCTGTTCGATGCGGCGGCGTTTGCCGCGATGAAGCCGGGGGCCGCTATCTACAATGTCGGACGGGGACCCGTGATCGACACCGCGGCGCTGATCTCGGCGTTGGAATCGGGGCACCTTGCTGGCGCCGGTCTCGACGTCACGGATCCGGAGCCGCTGCCCGCGAACTCTCCTCTCTGGGAGATAGAGAACGTCCTGATTACCGCCCACACCTCGGGCGCCACGCCGCGATATTGGGAGCGACAGGCCGATCTCATCACCGACAACATCCGGCGCATCCAGCGCGGCGACGTCCCGCGCAACCTCGTCGATCTCGAGGCGGGTTACTGAGCGGGGCGCTCCGATGCGAGGGGCGAACATATTGCGGGGCTTGACGGGCCGCCGATCATCCGGCACTATCGATCAACCGCATCGCCCCCTCCGGGCAGCCCGCTTCTCGCGCCTGAGCGGTCATCCGGCTCCCACCCCATGCCAGGCGCGGGGGAGGCGAGATCATGCGCAACTCAACCGTGGCCACGATGTCCGACCACGCCAGTCGCCGTCTCGCGCAGCGCAATCTCACGACCGACGACGTGCACTACGTTTACACGCATGGCCGCTTGCATCACCGGGGCAAAGCGACGTTCGTCCACCTCGGGCTGCGCGATATCCCCGCCCAGGATCGACGTGAAGATCGATACCGCAGGCTCGAGGGGACAGTGCTGGTGCTCGATCCCGTAACTGGTTGTCATCTCACAACCGCTTATCGCAATCGGCAACGTGGAAGCCGGGATATCCGGCGCAAACTGAAGCGAGCGATCCCGAAGCGCACTGAAGTCCGGTCAGGCTCCTTCTAATCCACTAATCCATCAGCGGCAGTCATGTAGGTTGCGCCCGGCGCGAACGCGCACGTGTGGATTAGCCCATCGCGGTCGGCCATGCCATGACGGGCGTAGTAACCTGACCGCAACGTTTCCTCCAGCCCAGGCACGGCATCACGGGAGATGAGCGCCAGCGCGGCGCCGCCTTCGCCTCCGCCCATCATGCGGGCTCCCAGTGTGCCCGCGACGGTCAGAGCCTCGGCAACGAGTTCCTCGACCCGGGGATGGCTGATCTCGTAGAGCGTCGCCGAGGAATGACCAGAGGCGGTCATGAGGCAGCCGAAGCGCGGCCAGTCGCCCGCGGCCATGGCGGCACGCCCCTCCGCGACCCGAGCCGTCTCTTCGACGACGTGCCGCACTCGCCTCAGGAGGGGCTCTGGTAAGACGTCATCGCGATCCAGAGCGTCCAATTGCTCCGGTGTGATTGCGGCGAGATACGGGATCCCCGTTCCAAGCTGCGTCCGTGCCAGCTCCAGCGCCTGCCGCGATTCCTCCACCCGGCGAGGGTAAGAAGAGGTGCTGAGGCTGCGCTCGACTCCGGAGTCCGCGACGGCAAATACGAGGTCTCCCAGACGAGGTGAGAGCCGTTCGACGCCGAGCGTGGCCCCGTCAAAGGCGATGACCCCTCCAGAGATGGAAGCCGATTGGTCCATCGTGCCGCAGGGAGTGCCCGCTCGATGCTCTGCCTCCTGAGCGAGAAGAACGACCTCCTCGGGACCGGAGAACCCGTCGCCGAGGGCCAGGGCCAAACTGACGCAGAGCGCAGCGGACGAGCTGACGCCGAACCCAATAGGGACGTCGCCGGCGATGGCGATCGATGCCGGGAGCCGGGTCCTGAGCGAGGAGCGTTCTTGCGTTTGCAGCCCGGCCAACACGCCGCGCACGTAGTCGAGCGATCGTGGCGGAGGCGACGCGTTGCGCCAGTCAGCGAGTGCATGAGCGTCAAGCGTCGCCACTGCTTCATCTGAAGCGTCGGCGGCGATAGCACGCACGGTCTGCGCCCGGCCGGGGTCCCTGGCTATGGCGACGACGATGAAGCGGTCAATAGCCGCGGCGAGCACCGGACCGCCGTTGTAATCGACGTGATTGCCGAGCAGCTCAATTCGTCCCGGAGCGATGGTGAAGCCGTCTGGATTCCAGGCCGGCCCAAACGCGTCCCGGGCGGCCTGTACCGCGCGCCCGAGACTCTCGCCGGCCGTGGTCCCTGCGAACCGATCCATCGGACCTCCGAGTCGGAATGTCGGTAGTCGGGAGTCGGTAAGTAACGAGCTTTGACTTCCGACGTCCGACGTCCGACTTCGCTTACCGCCGCATCTGGACGACTTTGAAGGCTTCGCCGAGCTCAAACGGTTGCCCCTCGGCCAGTTCCTTGGCGCGGTCCCGCATGCGGGACTCCAACTCGGCTCCGTCGCCAATCTGAGACACGTGAGCGCGCAGCGCATCGATCTTGCGATCGAAGGTGCCGGTAATATCGACGACTTTGTCCGGGTGCTCCGGACCAAAGAACCAAATCTCCGCGGTCTTGTGCGGTTCGAGACCCTCCTCGAGATGCTCGGGGAAATAGAGGGGATCACGCGCGGTCGGGTAGACCGCATCTGTCGTGGCCAGTCCGACGGCGCGGTGATCGGGATGGAGCGCATAGGGTCGAAAGGGATCGTGCGTGATGATCACGTCCGGTTTGTGTGTCCGGATCATGCGCACGATCTTCTCTCGTAGGTCGAGATCCGGCATGAGCGAGCCATCAGGACAACGCAGGAAGACGACTTCGTCAATGTCAAGCCGGCTGGCCGCCTCGATCATTTCCGCCTCTCGCGTCCGGGCAACTTCCGCCGGATCGGCGGTGGCGTCCGCGCTACCCCGGTCGCCGGATGTCACCTGGATGAGCACAACCCGCTTGCCGGCGTCCTTTAACCTGGCAACGGTTCCGGCGGAAGAGAACTCGCTGTCGTCGGGATGGGCCACCACCAGCAAGTAGGTCTGAAACTCGTCTCCCAGGTCTTCGTTCGCCATCTCGCTCCCACTATCAGCTGACCGTGGATGGTCATCAACCGGCAACCGGTACTCGTTGCCCGAGAACTCCGCGCACGACCTGAGCAAGGTCGTCAAGCGCCACGGCTCGCTGGTCGCCATCCCGCAAGTCCTTCAACGTCGCCGTGCCGGCCTCCAGCTCACTTGACCCGAGGATCACGGCAACCGGGATCCCCTTGCGATCGGCTAGTTTGAGTTGATCGCCAACACTCCGCTGTGGTTGGAGGGAGAGATCGACCCGCAATCCTTGCGCGCGCAGCGACGACGCCAGCCCGGCGCCTGCGCCAGCGGTCTCCGGGAAGACCACCAGCGCGACCTCGGCAATCGTCGCCGGCAGAGGCATCAGCCCGTGCTCGCGCACGACCTCGATGATGCGCTCCAGGCCGAGGGACATGCCGGTGGCGGGGATCGGTCGCCCCAGAAAGGCGCCGACCAGACCATCGTAGCGGCCGGCGCCGCCGATCGAGCCGACATTCGGCTCGGTGACGGTCGCTTCGAAGACGGGACCCGTGTAGTAGTCGAGTCCACGCGCGAGCGCCAGATCGAGCGCGTAGCGGTTGGGCGCGATGCCAAAATCGGGTAGGAAGCGGAAAATCTGCTCCAGGTCGTCGACGGCTGCGGCAGCCCCTGGCACCTGCGAGAGGTCGCGGCAAAGTTCCGCGAGGAGATCAAGCGGCTCCCCCTGCTTCATCACCAGATCGAGCAGGCGCGTTGCTTGATCGGAGCCGATTCCGCCAGCGGCCAGCTCGCGCGTGACCCCCTCGGGCCCGATCTTGTCGAGCTTGTCGACGGCGCGGTAGAGAGTGATCGCCTGGTCTGGCGGAACTCCGGCGGCACGTCCCAGGCTCTCCAGAAGCTGGCGGTGACTGATCTTGATAGTGAACTGCGGGATGCCGATCCCTTCCAGGGCCTCCGTCATGATGGCGATAACTTCCGCATCGGCCAGCGGCGACGACGAGCCGGCGATGTCGGCGTCACACTGCCAGAACTCACGGAAGCGGCCGCGTTGCGGATTTTCCGCGCGCCAGACAGGGGCGATCTGGTAGCGCTTGAAGGGGAGGACGAGATCGTTCTGGTGCATCGCCACCACGCGGGCGAGGGGGACGGTGAGATCGTAGCGGAGTCCGACCTCACGACCGCCGGCGTCCTCGAAGCGGTACATTAGCTTTTCGTTTTCGCCCGCCTTACCGGTGAGAACGTCGAGATACTCCAGCGCCGGGGTATCGAGTGGCTCGAAGCCATGGCGCTCGAATATGTCGCGGAAGATGCCGATGATCCGCTGACGCAGGATCATCTGCTCCGGCAGGTAGTCGCGGAACCCCTTGAGGACGCGTGCTTGCCGCTTTTTCCCTCCGCCCTCACCGCTCACCCGCCGCCGATCCTTTCCAGGCATCACGTTGCGATCCACACGAGCGGCGATGCTAGCCCACCCCTCGTGACGGAGCAACCGGCGGTGTTATTTCGCGATCTCGTAGACCAGGTGGCCGAGCTCCGGAACGATGAGCTTGGTTAGCGCCAGGCGAACCGCGTTCGTCGACCCGGGCATGGCCACGATGAGCGTTCCTCCGGCGACGCCGGCGACCGCGCGCGAGAGCATCGCCGCGGCGCCGACCTCTTGCCAGGAGAGCATGCGGAAGAGTTCGCCAAAACCGTCGATCCGCTTCTCGAGCATGGCGGAGATGGCGTCATAGGTGGTGTCGCGCGCCGCTATTCCCGTGCCGCCGTTCGATAGCACGGCCTGCACATCTTCGCGCGTGATCCACCCGGCCAGGACCTCGCGGATCTGGTCGGGTTCATCTGGGACGATGCGATAGTCGACGACACTATGCCCGGAGAACCCGAGCGTCTCTCGGATCAGTGCGCCGGACGTATCCGAGTCGGGAGTACGGGTGTCGCTCACGGTCAGTACGGCACAACGCACCGAGGCGGGCGCCTCCGCCCGATGCGAGGCGACACTGCCGGCAGACCCCCCAGGTCCGAACCATGACTCATTCACAAGGGCGCTCCCACGCGCTCAAAACCACGGCGCGGTCGACGTTGACCGCGCCGTGGCTGAATCTCAATTCGTCTCTACGTCACAGGTGTGGCGTCGGCCTCGGTGACCGGTGTCGCTCCTGGCGTAGCCGCGGGGGTCGCGGCGGCTTCCGCTTCTGCCGCGGCGAGGACTGCCAGGGCCGTTTCGATGCCGGCCGTCTCCTCGGGATGGGCCAGGAAGACGACGATCGTCGTGCTGGTTCCATTGTCATGGAGCCAGACCACCCCGTGGTGCCCGGATCCATTTGACTCG
>JAICRA010000094.1 GCA_025937615.1 Thermomicrobiales bacterium
CAGCCGCAAGATGCTGATGTGGCTTTTCCTTACCTCTGACTGCATGTTCTTCGGGACGTTGATTGCCACGTACATGACCTACCGCACGCGCAGCATCGAGCTCGGGACGCCTCCGTATCCGAATGAGATCTTCGACATCCCCTACACCTCGGTCAGCGCCTTCGTGCTCCTCATGTCCTCGCTGACGATGGTGCTGGCGCTGGCGGCGCTTCAGCGCGGCAACCACCGCGGGCTGCGCATCTGGATCTCGGCAACCGCGCTCCTCGGCGCGATCTTCGTCGGCGGTCAGTTCTTCGAGTTCACCGAATTCACCCACGAAGGCCTGGGGCTCTCCAGCAACATCTTTGGTTCGTCCTTCTTCGTCCTGACCGGCTTCCACGGCGCGCACGTGACGATCGGGGTGGCCTGGCTCCTGTCACTTCTCTTCATCTCCTTGCGCGGCGGGTTGCCACCGGAGCACTCTCTCGACGTCGAGATCGCCGGGTTGTACTGGCACTTCGTCGACATCGTCTGGATCGTCATCTTCACGCTTGTCTATTTGGTCCCGTACCCAGACGGACCAGCGGGGGCTGCCGAGGCGGCGCCACATGCATTCCTGCGGCTCATGACTGTCGGCGAACGATTCCTGGCGGCGCTGCCGTTCTAGCGGACCGCCCCCAGGAGACACCCAACGGGAGGACACCCAGTGGTTGATCACGCGGCTCACGGACACGACGAACCGTTGGATGAGGGAGCGCATGCGCATCCCAGTAGCCAGGTCTATGTCCGTGTCGCCATCGTGCTGGCGATCATCACCCTTGTCGAGGTGGTGATCTGGTATATCCCGACCGTCCGCCCGGTCCTCGTGCCGGCGTTGATCATTCTGTCTGTGGGAAAGTTCCTGATGGTCGTCGGCTTCTTCATGCACCTCCGCTTCGACAGCCGGCTCTATCGGTTCATGTTCGCCGCCGGTCTGATCGTCACCCTGGGGGTCTATCTGGCATTGCTGGCTATGCTCTGGACCAGAGGGTATTGGTTCCCGCTCCCGACCACTCCGTGAGTCGGAAGTCGGAGAGTCGGCTAGCGGCCATGGTCTCCTGACCGACTAACCGACTCGTGAGGATCGCTGCGTGCCAGAGCTCATCCGCGGACCCCTGCTCCACGCTGGTGGCGTCGATCCTACGGGATGGCTCTGGAGCGACTGGAATATCGAGCCCACGGTCGCCATCGGGTTGTTGGCGCTTGTTGCAGGGTATCTATTCCTGACGAGATCCTCGTCGTTCTCCCCTCAGAAAGCCTCCTTCGTCGCCGGCGCGGTCGTGCTCTTCGTCGCCTTGGGACCGCCACTGGATGATTGGTCCGATCACTATCTCCTGCTGGCGCACATGGTTCAGCATCTGCTGCTGGTCATGCTGGCCGCGCCCTTACTGCTCTACGGCACGCCGGCCTGGGTACTGGAGCCGCTGACGCGCAACCGGATCACCAACACCGTCGGCTATTGGCTGACGCGGCCGGTTGTCGCCTATGCCGTGGCCAACACGGTCTTTGTCCTCTGGCACGTGCCGATGTTCTACGAGATGGCCCTGCGCTCGCAGCCCGTGCATGTGGTCGAGCATATGACGATGTTGGGGACCGCGTTGCTGGCCTGGTGGCCGGTGCTGGGCCCCCTGCCACAGTGGCCGCGCCTGGCCTTGCCGCTACATAGCCTCTACTACTTCGCCATGACCCTGCCGGGTAGCGCGGTGGGAGCGTTTATCACCTTTGCCGACCCGGGGCTTTACGCGCCCTACGACACCGCGCAACGCATATTCGGCATCGATCTGGCAACCGATCAGCAAGCGGCCGGACTCCTGATGTGGGTGGCGCTAGGAACGATCTACCTTCTGCTCATCACGTTCAGCTTCTTCCGCTGGGTGTCACGTGAAGAAGCCGCCGATCGGGAGGCGGCCGCGCAAGCCAGGACCCCCCCGCCGACGGTATCGGTCTCAGGTGATCAGGGTGCGCGGGTCACGAGCTAGGCTGAGCAGTACGCGTATACTGGATGAGCAGCGACATCGGCACCCGCAGGGTCCCGCGGCATCGCCCGCTTTACGGCGGACGCTCTCCGTTCACCGGAACGCGAGGCGACCATGATCTCTCTTCCCACCAACCGCGATCACAGCGAAGGCGACGAGCAGGAGGGCGCAGCCGCGGTCTGGGCCTTCCTGCTGGTCCTCTTCTTCTTCAAGCTGGCCACCGTGATCCTCATCTTCTGGCACATGCGGACCTGGGAGAGCGGTGTCATCCTGGGATCAACGCTCTGGTACTGGTTTCCGCCGTTACTCCTGCTGGGCGCGGGACCGGTGCTGTTCTATTACCGGCTGCGCAAGGTACGCGGTCGCCGCGAGGCTTTGCGACGCTCGGAATGGATGGTCGAGGACGATCAGGACGTGGAGGTTTGGCCCGCTCACCGGCGGTGACGTGGGAACTCACCTCGGAAGCGCAACGCCTATAATGCCCGCGTTGTCGGGCTCGAGCCGACGCGCCCGGTGAAACGGCGTGGGACGCACCTGGGGGGTACGACTGGATGGGTGGGTTTGCGCGGGCGTTCCTGCGACCCGCATTCGTATTCATTCTGGTCGCGGCAGTCGTCGCGTTTCTCATCGTCGGCATCGGCCAACTGCTACTGGCACTCCACCCCGAGATGGCGGAACATGACGTATCGGGATTCGCCGCCACGGTCCAAGAGTTCATCCGGCCAGATCTGCTCACGGCCCTCGGGCTCTCCCTGGTGGTGCTCTTCGGGGGCGCGTTCTTGGCCCGGCCCAGAGGCGAGCCGCGGGCACTCGATGAGCCGGTCGCCATCGGGGAGCGTCCCTTTTTCGCCCCGGTCTCACCACCGCCAACCGACGAGGAAATGACCAGGCGCGGCCCGCTGGGAACCTGGGCCGATATCCAACCTGGCTTCACGCTCTATGCGCGGAACGGAGCGCTGGCGAAGGTCGTCGCTCTCCTCCCCGGCGAGGATGAGTACGGCAAGTCCCGGCGCGGCATTATCTACGCCAGCGGGTTGTACGGCGCGAACGACGAGATGTGGATCCCGCTGGAGGCCGTCTATGCCGTCTACCCGGAGCCCGGCTCCGCGTTCCTGGCAGCCAAGGGTGACGAGGTCGAGCACTTCGGTTGGAACCTCCCGCCGGAGAGCTTCCGACGGGGTCAAAGTGTGCACACGCCGCTGCCATCGTTCTGACGAGGGTAACAGGTAGCGGGTGATGGGTGATAGGAGCTAGTTCTTCGTCGCCTTTCCCGCATCCATGATCAAAGGCGGAGGACGCAGAAGTTCCATCATCGAGCGATCGCTCGTCCCCTATAACCCATCGCCTATCACCTATTACCCTCGTTCGCCAGGATCGCCTCTTTCCGCTCCGTACCCCAACGGTAGCCACCAGAATCACCATCACCCCTCACGACGCGGTGGCAGGGGATGACGAGCGCAGCCGGGTTGGCGGCGCAGGCCCTGGCGACGGCGCGTGCCCCGTTTGGAATTCCAACCGTTGCCGCTACCTGGCCGTAGGTGCGACGCTCTCCCACCGGAATAGTCCGTAGGGCCTGCCAGACCTGATGTTGAAATGGTGTCCCCACGACATCGAGCGGCAGCGCGCCGAGGGGCGTCCGATGCTCCAGGTGCGCCACGATGGAGTCGACGTATGGCCGAAGCGCGTCGTCATCTCGACGGATCGTCGCTCGGGGATACTCGGCGTTCAGTGCCTGCTCGAGTGCGGCATCATCCTCGCCGATACTGACCGCGCAGATTCCGCGCTCGGTTGCCGCGACGAGAATTTGCCCGAGTGGTGAGTCGGCGGTCGCATAGTTCATCGTCATTCCTTCGCCACCTCGCTTGTAGGATGTCGGCGTCATACCGAGCGCCGATCGCGCCTGAGCGTAGAAGCGGCTGCTCGATCCGTACCCGGAGGCGTGGATCGCGCTGGTCACGTCGGCGCCATCTCGCAGTCGGCTCTTGGTCGATTCCAGCCGCCGCGCCGCGGCGTAGGCACGCGGCGAAACGCCGATGACCTGAGTGAAGGTGCGCTGCAGATGCCCGGCGCTGACGCCGAGCACGGCGGCAAGTCGTGGCAGCGTTACTCGCTCCTCGATGTGAGCGTCGAGCCAGCTGATGGCCCGCACCACGAGCTCTTCCCGTGCCGATGCCACGGCATTCGGCCGGCAACGGCGGCAGGCGCGGAACCCGGCTCGCTCGGCAGCGGCGGGATCTGCGAAGAAGCTGACGTTCTCACGACGCGGCCGGCGCGCCGGGCAGGACGGGCGGCAATAAATCCCCGTCGTACTGACGGCGAAAACGAAATCCCTGTCACGCCCGCGGTCGCGCTTCACTACCGCCTGCCAGCGGTCATCGGCAAGCGTCGCCGGCGTCTCCTGAGTTCTGGCAATCGTGACCATGGTCTGTACCTCCTGCGCTAACGGTACGCGGGAGGCACTCTGGATACATGCCGATTCGTGCGCTCAAACTGAGATAAGCAGGACCTGGAGATGTCCAGCAAGATACCCAGGATCTGCAACCGGCCGGCTTGCCATCGGACCGTCTCAGCCCTCGATGAGCAACGTCTCCGGATCCTCAATCATCTGCTTGACCTTCACCAGGTACTGCACTGCCGTCGCGCCGTCGATGACGCGATGGTCGTACGAGAGGGCCAGGTACATCATCGGGCGGATGACCACCTGGCCGTCCCGCGCCACCGGGCGCTCCTGGATGGCGTGCATGCCGAGGATGCCGACCTGCGGTACGTTGAGAATCGGGGTCGAGTTGAGCGAGCCGTAGATGCCACCATTGGTAATGGTGAAGGTGCCGCCCTGGATCTCGGAAAGGGCCAGCTTGCCTTCACGCGCCTTCGTTGCCAGTGCCGAGATCTCCTGCTCGATCTCGGCAAAGGTCTTGCGGTCGGCATCGCGGATCACCGGCACTACCAGCCCCTCCTCGGTGCTGACCGCAATGCCGATGTCGTAGTACTTCTTCAAGACCAGCTCGTCGCCTTGCAGCTCGGAGTTCATCTCCGGAAACGCCTTCAGGGCGCCGACGACCGCCTTGGTGAAGAAGGACATGTAGCCGAGGTTGACCCCATGCCGCTCCTTGAAGGCTTCCTTGCGCCGCGCCCGCAGGTCCATCACCGCGCTCATGTCGACCTCATTGAAGGTCGTGAGCATGGCGGCCGTCTGCTGTGCCTCGACCAGCCGGTTGGCGATGGTCTGCCGACGCCGGGAGAAGCGCTTCCGCTCCTCGCGCCCATCCGGGGCCGGAATCGCCGCCGCGGAGGGCAGAGCGGGACTGAGGCTGGGTGTCGAAGCCGCCGCCGGCGCAGAAGTAGGTGCCGCGTCTGGAGCATGAGGTTGCGCCGGTGTCGGAGCCGTGGCCGTGGGAGTCGCCTGTACCGCCTGCCGCGCGGCCACGATGAGGACGTCTTCCCGCGTCACCCGGCCGCCGGGACCAGTACCGGTAACGGTGTTGAGATCGACGTGATGCTCTTCCGCGAGGCGTCGGACAGCCGGTGCGGCACGACCGCCACCGACGCCGTCGGCATCTTCTTCGCTGGCGGCTGACGTCCCGAGGACGGGCGGCGCCGGCGCTGCAGCAGGTGGTGGGGTGGCCGCGATCTGAGGAGTCTCCGCAGCGGGCGTTGGCGTCGGCTCGGGCGCCGCGGCTGTCGCCGTCGTAGCCGTTTCGGAAGCGGGAGCAGATGCGCCGTTGCTGCCACTGACGAGTCCAAGTACCTCGCCCACGGTCACCACTTCACCCTCGCGCCGTTCGATGCGCGCCAGGACGCCGTCCTCTTCGGCGGTGACGTCGAGGTTGACCTTGTCGGTTTCCAGCTCGACAAGACTATCCCCTCGGTTGACCGAGTCGCCCTCCTGCTTCAGCCAGGTGCCGACGACTGCATCGACCAGGGACTCACCGAGAGGTGGAACCCGAATTTCGACCGCCATGCCCCGTACTCCGCTTCCATCATCGCCCGATCCGGGCCGGCGTTCCTCGCGCTACCCAGCCTTGGAGCGGGTCGCCTTCGTCCGGGCACCGTTGCGGGCCGCCCCGTTCGTCCTTCCACCCCGGCGGCCATTCGCCGCCACCGCAACCGGTGCGGCATCCACCAGCGCAGCCTGGATGATGCGCGCTTGCTCGACTCCGTGCCGGTCGAGCGATCCCTCGGCGGGAGAGGCACGCTCAGGCCGTCCGGCGTAGCGCAGCGGCAGCGGGCGCTCGATGGGATCGCCTTGCCCTTGAAGAAGCTCGCGCAGCCGCGGTTCGACATAGGTCCAGGCGCCCATGTTGCGTGGCTCCTCCTGCGCCCAGACAATCTCGGTGAGATTCGGGTAACGCGCCAGCACGCGGGTAATCTCCTCATCCGGGAAGGGGGCCAGTCGCTCGACGCGGGCGATCGCCACGTCAGCGGCTTCGTCCCGCTGCGGGGAGCTGTCTAGCTCAACGGCTAGCTTGCCGGAGCATAGAACGAGACGCGTCACTGACTCCGGCATTTCAGCGCGCCGTGGATC
>JAICRA010000048.1 GCA_025937615.1 Thermomicrobiales bacterium
CGGTCAACGTCGTCTCGCGCTTCGTCTCCGACCCGGAGCAGATGGAGACGCCCGATCCAGAGACCATCGTCTTCAATCTCGGCGTGCCGCAGCCACTCTTCCTGAGCGCCATGGCCGCGACCTATGGGACACAGGTCATCAACGCCAAGGTCGTCATGGAGCATGAAGAGGAGGGCGACTTCGGTAACGCCTGGCTGCAGCTCAACGCCGAGGGCACCGGCACTGGCGGCTGGAAGCTTGTCTCGTTCGAGCCGGGACAAGAGGTCATCCTGGAGCGCAACCCCGACTACTGGCGCGGCTGGGAAGGGAACCACTTCGAGCGGATCATCATCCGCGTCGTCGAAGAGGGCGCGACGATGCGGCAGCTGGTCGAAGCCGGCGACGTCGACATCATGGACCGCTACAGCACCGACTACGAATGGATCGATGAGCTCCAGCAGAATCCGGCGCTCAACGTCAATCTCGGTGATAGCACCGAAATCTCCTTCATTATCATGACTGTGGGTGGACCGCTGGCATCGCCCGAGGCGCGGCAGGCGATGTGCTACGCCTATCCGTATCAGGAATACATCGACGGTGTCCTGCTGGGGTACGCCCGCCGGGCGAACAGCCCCGTCGCGCCCGAGGTGCTCGGCTACCCGGAGGACGCGTTTTTCTTCGAGACGGATCTCGCGAAGGCGAAAGAGCTGCTCACGGCGGCGGGAGTGCCCGAGGGAACCGAGCTGATCGCGGCGACGACAACCAACAGCGATCAGAGATATTTGGAACTGTTCCAGGCCAATCTGGCCGAGATCGGGATCACGCTGACCATCGAGGAGATGGACCAGGCGACGTACATCGGGCTCATCTACGGTGACGCTCCTGTCGAGGAGCGGCCAAGCTTCATGGGCCAGAGCTGGTGGCCTGACTACAACGACGCCTGGAACGGGGTCTACCCGCTGGTGTCGTGCGATTCCTGGGGCTCGAAGGGATCGAACAGCGGGTTCTACTGCAATGAAGAGGTCCAGGCGTTGCTGGATGAAGCCCAGGACGCCTCGACGCTCGAGTCTTACCAGGAGATCCTCGGCAAGATGCTGACCATCATCTCCAGGGACGACCCGCCTGCCATCTATTACGCTCAGCCGAAGTGGCCGACGGTCTTGCAGGCGAACATCGAGGGTTTCTTCTTCAACCCCATCAACATTGGCACCTACGACTTCTGGAAGCTCTCCCGCAAGGCGTAACGGCGAGGTTTTCGAGCAAGCGCGACGCGGCCGGTCCAAATTGGACCGGCCGCTCTACTGTTTGTCACTATCGATCCAGCTCGCCCTTAATGCTGTGGGCGCCGGCACGGCGAAGCAACATCGCGGCTGGTCGCCGCGCTCACAGCACTCGGCGACGGGAACGCCGATCAGGTCACTGAGCAGCGTCTCGGCCAGGAGGCAGACCTCCGGGTGGCCGGGAAGCGCCGCCGCGAGGGGACAACTGGCGCCACGGATGACTAATCCGTCCTCCCACTCATCCGCCTCCGCGAGACCTCCGAGGTCGGCTAATACCGCAAGCGCCTGATCCACCCGGTCCCGCAGCTCTCCGACCGGCGCCGCCTGCGCGGCCGCCACGCGATGGCCGACGTCTCGCAATGCGTCATCAACCGCGGATGGTGGAAGTCGCTCCGCGAGAACATCGAGGAGCAGTCGCAACAGCGTTCCGTATGCCTTGGGAAAGAGCCGTTCCGCCGCGGGAGTCAGTCCATAGGCGTACGCCGGTTTGCTCGTTCCCCGCCGCAGCCCCGTCTGGCGCACGAGCCCATCCCGTTCCAGGGTGGCGAGGTGCGCCCGCACCGCGTTGTCGGTCAACCCTAACGCCTGCGCCAACTCTTCGACGGTCCGCTCGCCGTGGCGCAGCAACGTGGCCACCTGCCCACGCGTGCTCGCGAAAAACCGTTCGTCCCGCCCGCCTGCTGCCGCTGTCATGCCTGCCTCCATCTCCGCACCACCGTACCGCTCCACACACTCTCTGTCAAGATTGTCAAATTATATCTTGACTTTCTCGTCGGTCTGATCTACGCTGCAAAGAACACAACGGTCCGTGACGGTCTGCCTCCGTCGCGGAGCCCGACCAACCGGCTCAGGTGCCGGCGATCGAAGCGCGTTCGCTTGGAGGACGAACGGATGCCAGACGACCTGATCAGGCTGAGAACACTACCGCTCACCTGGGGTGATGGACGGTGCGTCTCCCGGAAGCAACGGAGGAGAGCAGCAATGGTTCACGACAGGTATTCCTATCTCATCATCGGCGGCGGTATGGCGGCTGATGCCGCCGCCAGCGGAATCCGGGAGGTCGATCCGGACGGGACGATCGGGTTGATCAGCTCCGAACCAGACCCGCCCTACAAGCGCCCACCCCTCTCCAAGATGCTCTGGCAAGGTAAACCGCTGGACAGCGTCTGGCTCGGCACGGACCAGCTCGGCGTTGACCTCCATCTCGGTCGCACCGCTCGCCTGCTCGATCTCCAGCACAAGTGCGTCGTCGACGACCGGGGCACCGTGTACGGCTTCGACAAACTGCTGCTCGCCACCGGCGGGACGCCGCGTCGCCTTCCCATCGGCGGCTACTGGATCAACTACTACCGCACGCTCAAGGACTACCAGCGTCTGCGTCAGGAAGCAGCGCGCGGGCAGCGCTTCGCGGTGATCGGTGGCGGATTCATCGGCTCGGAGATCGCGGCAGCCCTGGCCATGAACGGGAAAGAGGTCGTGATGATTTTCCCCGAGGCCGGCATCGGCAGCCGCCTCTTTCCAACTGATCTAACTCGATTTCTCAACGACTACTACCGGGAGCACGGAGTGGAGGTGCTTGCCCGTTCGACAGTCACCGACGTCGTCATGCGCGGGACCAGGTTCGCTGTCAAGACACAGGACAACGCGGCCGCGACCATGCGCGAAATCGAGGTCGACGGGATCGTGGCCGGGATCGGCGCGCAGCCCAATGTCGATCTGGCCCTCGCAGCTGGTCTGGCTGTCGACAACGGGATCGTGGTCGATCCGTTTCTACGCACCAGCCACCCCGACGTTTATGCGGCGGGAGACGTTGCGGCCTACTGGCAGTCAGCGCTGGGTCAACGCCGTCGCGTCGAGCATGAGGACAACGCCACGACGATGGGTCACCTCGCGGGACGAGCGATGGCCGGTGAACCAGCGCCCTATGAGCACCTCCCGTTCTTCTACTCCGACATGTTTGATCTGGGCTATGAGGCGGTCGGGGATATCGATTCCCGATGCGAGGTGGTGGCCGACTGGGAGGAACCGTATCGCGCGGGTGTCTTGACGTACCGCGGCGAAGGTCGGGTGCGAGGAGTGCTCCTCTGGAACGTCTGGGATCAGCTCGATGCGGCCCGTGCTCTGATCGCCGATCCCGACTCGATCGACTCCAGGCAGATGACCGCGGAGATCGTTGGCGTGCGGTGAGCGATCACCGCCTGAGCCGCAGCCGTTCACGTGTGCAACGACGTGCAACACCGAGAGGAGGATTGGTCCGTGTCGATCGTGGAATTGACGAATGGACTCGAGAAAACAGTGGAAGAAGTTGATTCCGTCGCGGTTATGGGTCTCCGCCGCCGTGACATTTCAGTTGAGCAGCTGCGCCGGTTCGAGCAGTACGCGGCGGAGATGTTCAGCGCGTTTGGCATGGAGCTCGACTCGTCGGCCACCGTGGACACCCCGCGCCGCTTCGTGCGGGCGCTGCTCGATGCGACGGCTGGTTACGAGGGTGACCCCAAGCTCCTGACCGTGTTCGAGACCGAGTGCCGCGGTGGCCCGGACTGTCGCCTCAGCCAGGTGATCGAAGGGCCGATTCAGTTCTACGCGCTATGCGAGCACCATGCGCTCCCGTTCTACGGGCATGCCTATGTCGGCTACATCGCTCATGAGCACATCATCGGCATCTCCAAGTTGACGCGGTTAGTCCGTCTGTTCGCTCGGCGCTTCACCGTGCAGGAGCGGGTTGGCCAGCAGATCGCCGATGCCCTCGACGAGATGCTGGCTCCCCACGGCGTGGCGGTCTACCTGGAGGCTCACCACCTCTGCACCCAGATGCGAGGCGTGCAGGAGGTCTCGCCACTGACCCGGACCACCTTCTGGCGTGGCGCGTATGAAAACAATCCTGCCCTCCGCTCAGAGTTCTTCGTCGCCTGCGGGCTGCAGCGATGAGCGGCCTCGCGCCAATGCAGGATCTCTTCGACGCGGCCACCGGGGAGGAACTGCCGCTGCCCGACACGATAGCGAATCTCTACGGCCGGCTGCGGATGCCGCGGCACGCCGCCCGGCCGCATGTCATTGGCAACTTCGTGGCCTCGTTGGACGGAGTCGTTTCGCTCGGTATCCCCGGCAAAGCGGGTGGCGGCGAGATCAGTGGCTTCAACCCTCATGACCGGATGGTGATGGGTCTGCTGCGCGCCGCCGCCGACGCGGTCATCATCGGCGCGGGCACGTTGCGCGCGTCGTCCGCGGACCACGTCTGGACCGCCGATTACATCTACCCGCAACTCGCCGATGCCTATCAGGAGCTGCGCAAGGCGCTGGGCAAGCCGGAGCCGCCATTGAACGTCGTCGTTACCGGTGGCGGCGACATCGATCCCGAGCGGCGCCTCTTTCGCGCGGGCGCCGTGCCGTCGCTGATCCTGACGACCACCGCCGGCGCCGAGCGCCTACGAGATCATGACCTGCCCCCCTCGGCTCGGGTCGAGGCTGTCGCCAAGGACGCACCGCTTTCCGCCCAAGCAGTGCTGGACTCGGTTGCCCGTGCCCGGAAAAGCGATCTGGTGCTGCTCGAGGCCGGTCCGCATCTGATGAGCGACTTCGTCGCCGAGCAGTTACTCGACGAACTGTTTCTGACGCTGGCGCCCCAGGTGGCAGGCCGGGACGGCGCGATCGAGCGACCCGGACTCGTCAACGGGAAAGTGTTCGCCCCCGACCACTCCGTCTGGGGAACGCTCGCCGGCCTCAAGCGGGGCGGCGACCACCTCTTCTTGCGCTATGCGTTTGCCAGGCCGTGATCGATATCGGCGCAGAGCCGGGGGGAGGTTGCGGTGTCCACGGCAGTGATTCGCGTTGGTGAGCTGGAGATCGACATCCTCCACCGCCGGGTGCGGGTCGATCGTCATGACCTGCACCTGACACCACTGGAACTGAGCCTGCTCTACCTACTGGCCACCAACGCCGGACGGGTCCTGACGCGCGACGAGATCCTGGACGATCTCTGGGGGGGCGATTACGCGGCCGAGAGCAACGTGGTCGACCGCCAGATTCGCACGTTGCGGGCGAAGCTGCGGGACGATTGGCGCCACCCCAGGTACATCGCCACGGTCCCCGGAAAGGGCTATCGATTTGTGCTCGCCTCCGACCAGGCGACTGCATGACGAAATCGTCATGACACGTCGCGGTCTCGTCGATACGCTCTGGATGAATGGCGAGTTGGGGCCGCAGTCTGCCCAGTCCGCTTCTCGACAGCGCCGGATTGGAACCAGCTCGACAGTGAATCAGGAGGGCGACATGACCAACGAAAGCGCCGAGCACCTCACGCAAACTTCTGGCACGTCCGCGGAACCTGGCGTCACCCGGCGGGTCGCGCTGGCGGGCGCCGCCGGGCTAGTTGGCACCGGCATCGTCGGCGTCGCTGGCGCCCGCGCCCAGACGGACGACGCCACGGCTACGGCCGGGGAGCCGAGCCTCTACGACCGGCTGGGAGGTATCTTCGCCATCTCCGCGGTTGTCGACCGGTTCAGCGACGAAATCATCACGAACCCGAAGCTCAACGTCAACCCGGCATTGAAGGCGTGGAACGAAACAGAGGCAGCGACCCGATTGCCGGGTCTCAAATTCATGCGGACCCTCTGGATCGCGTCCCTGGCCGGGGGGCCCTTCGAATACACAGGGTTGCCGCTGGAGGAAGCCCACCAGGACTTTCATCTCACCGCCGACGAATTTTCGGAGGTCGGCGCGGAGATCGTGCGGGCCCTCGACGCCTTCCAGGTGCCCGAACGCGAAAAGCAAGAACTTGTAGACGCCTATATGCAGTCCATGCCCGAGGTCGTATCGTCTTCCGAGTAAGACGCCTCGAGCGTAGTGCCGAGCCCGCAGTAGTGGGCCGTCGTCAGAACCGATGCCCTCGATCAGGCATGCGGCTCTTGGCTGATGCGCCCATCTCTCGTGCCCTATCGGCGGCTGACACCTGACGCGTCAGCCGCCGCTCAGTTGCACCCCCTTGGTCTCGCCACCACCCTGGCCACAAGCTAGTACCTGCTAGTCGCTAGCCATCAGCTTTCCTCGCTGTGGTACCATTTCTGGTCGGATAGAAACCGGAGGCGGCCATGGCAGACGGTCCAACTCCGGAGCAGCAGGACTTGCGCGCCATCGGCGTCGCGACAGGGCTGGGATGCTCCATCGTCGCGGCGCTCGTCTTGTGTATTGGCGGCGGCGTCTGGCTCGATTCCCGGTTCGGCACCTCGCCGGTGTTGACATTGCTCGGTGTGGCGCTCGGGTTGGTAGTGGCCGGTTATCAGCTCTGGGAGCTGACAAAAGTTGGCAGCAAGACAGCGCGACCGGGACCAATGACCCGGACGCTCTCGCGCTTGCCCATGCCCTCGCGACGCGCGGCGCGATCCTTGCATGTGCGGGATGAACGCGCGCCGGCGCGCGAACAGGATGGAAACGAGGAGTAGCGCCCAGGGATGGAGATCCACATCGCAATCGCCCCGGAAACCCTCTTCACCGTGGGTCCTGTTAACGTGACCAACTCGATGTTCATGATGTTCGTGGTCATGGGGCTGCTGCTCATCGTCGGCACGGCGCTCGCGCGCAAGGCCAAGCTCGTTCCCGGCCGCTGGCAAGGTCTCTTCGAGGTTTCCGCCACGTTCATTCTGGACCTGGTCGAGAGCACCGGGGGCCGCAGCTTTGGTCGCCGCATCTTTCCGCTGATTGGCGGCGTCTTCATATTCCTGCTGATTGCGAACTACACCGGCATTCTCCCCGGCGTCGGCACGATCGGCATCTACCACACGGAAGAGGCGGGCGCGGAAGCCGACGAAGCCGACCAAGGTGCAGGCACGGCGGTCGAGAGCACGGCCGTCGAGGACCATGCCGTCGAGAGCGAAACGACCGCGGTCGATGAGGAGCACGCCGACGAACCGCACACCACGCTCGTGCCGATCTTTCGACCGCCGACCGCAGATCTGAACATGACGCTTGCACTAGCACTGGTGACATTTACCACTGTCCAGGTCCTGGGCATTCGCGCCCACGGCGTCGGCGGCCGCATCAAGCACATGGCGGACCCGCCGTTCATCTTCCCGATCGAGCTAATCTCGGAGTTCGGCCGCATCATCTCGCTGTCGGCCCGGCTCTTCGGGAACGTGCTCGCGGGGGAGGTGCTGCTGGCGGTGATGTACGCGGCAGCAAACCTGGCCAAGTTCGCGATCGTGCCGCTGCTGGTGCCTGTGGTCTTCATCATCCTGGAGCTCCTCTTCGGGACGATTCAGGCGCTGGTCTTCGCATTGCTGACGGCCATCTACATCACGATGGCCGCCGGGGACAGCCACGGCGGCGAGCATCATGAAGCGCACCCGGATGAGAGCCACGGACCGGAGCCGGCTACATCGGCGCGCGTTCCAGCCGCGGCTGGCGACTAGCGATCGGGTTTTCGTAAGAGGCGTCACGCTGGTGACGCCGACGGGACTGAGATGTGCAGGGCGGAAGGTCCGCCCGTAGGCAACACGAGCCGCCCGGCAAGGCGGCCAGGGGAGGAATCGGGAATGGAAGTCGATGCGGCAAAAGCGCTGGGTGCGGGCCTCGCCATCGGGCTTGGTGGCATCGGGCCCGGCATCGGTATCGGTTTCATCGGTCGCGGCGCGATGGAGGCCATCGGCCGCAACCCTGAGGCCGCCGGCGAGATCCGCACGGTCATGATTCTCGCTGCCGCGCTGGCCGAGGCAGTCGCGATCTACGCCTTCGTTATCGCGATCATCATTGCATTCGTCGTGTAACGAGGGTAGCTAGGTGACGGGGTGGCTGGGTAGCAGGGCAGAAGATTTCCCTGCCACCCCGTTACCCTGACACCCCGCCACCTGACAGGAGACCGTTTCGTATGGCCGCACTTGGTATCGACGCCTGGGGTCTGGCGGTCCAGATCGTCGCCTTCCTCGTCTTCATTTACCTCTTCTGGAGGTTCGCCCTCGGCCCCATCACCAACATGCTGGACGAGCGCTCGCGGCGAATTTCGGAGAGCATGGCGGCCGCCGAGGAGATGAAGGCGGAGATGGCACGCGCCAGCGTCCGCAACGAGGAGATCCTCGCCGAGGCACGGCAGCAGGC
>JAICRA010000334.1 GCA_025937615.1 Thermomicrobiales bacterium
AAACGCTGCGGATCCGGAGCTCGACGCTCTTGCTTCGGCGGCGGTCAGTCGCCGACGTCCACCACGTTGTCCTCACGGTCGCGCTCGGTCAGGCGGCCTTCGGGATCCACGCCTGCCCGGCCCGGCTGACCTGGGACTGTCACGCTGATGGTCTGCTCGCCGCTGCGAATGCGGTGCCGCGCGAGGTAGAGCGGGTCACCACCCCTGCCGTCATCCGCAGACGCGAAGACGCCGATCTCGACGAGGTCGTTCATCGGCATGTCCGACTCGTTACCGACGCTGTCCGCCCGCATCTTCCTCGCCACGATATCGAGCGTCACCCGGTAGGAACCGCCGCCGGACGGTTCGACGACGGCCCGCTTCGTCTCGAGGTCCCACAGGGTAACCGTCTCGAACCAGTCCGTGAGCAGCGACTGCAGCGAGTCGGGTGTGGCGGCGCGCAGCTCGGCCAGAAGATCGAGGGACGTCGGGTAGGGGGGCCCGGCATCGCGGTGCCGGTCGAAGTATCGGCGCAGCGCCGCCGTGACCGCCGCTTCGCCGATGTGATCCCGCAGCGTCATCAGCGCGATCGCGCCCTTCCGATAGGCGATGTACGGCTGTTCCTCCACCTCGACCACGGGCACCTCACGTGACTGGGCTGCGCGCCCTCGCATATAGCGTTCCATCTGGAAGCCAAAGACCCGGCGGCCGGCCTCGACGCCGTACGTCTTCTCGGTCACCATCATCGCGCTGTAGTTCGCCAGCGACTCGGAAAGGAACTCCGCCCCCCGTACCGCCCCACCTCGCACGATCCCGCCCCACCAGGTGTGCGCAACCTCATGCGCTGTTCCGTAAAACGCCTGATCGACTTCGCCCTCCCTGACGCGGCCGAAGAAGACGTCCTCCGTGAACCCGATCGTGAGCGGGTGGGCAATGCCGAATCCCTCGTAGCGCGGGATCTCGACGATTCGCAGCTCGCTGTACGGATAGGGGCCGAAATGCGCCGTGTAATAGTCGAGCGAGGCCTTCATCCCGCGAAGCATGCGATCCAGGTTCTCCCCGTGGGCCGGGTGGTGGAAGATCCGGAGGGCGACGCTCTGCCCCGAGTCCGTTTCCCCCCGCTGCGCGGGGCCGATCCAGCGATCCTCGCGCATCGCGTATCTCGCGGAGAAGATCGTCCCGCCGAATGCGATCGGCGTTTCGGTTTCGTAGTGGAAGTAGCGGCGCCCGTTCTCCATCCAGCTCCGGCGCAGCACGCCCGGCGTGATTGCCACCTGGTCCGCCGCCGTGCCGATGATGGCACGCACGTGCACCAGGTCGGCGTCCCTCGGTCCCCAGCGATGCCGCCGCGCCAGGGAATCGGCCTGTCCCGGCACCGGCTGGCGTCGCTCGAGGCCGAAGCGCTTCCGCATCTCCTCGTCCGACAGCTCGATCATCGGCTGGTAGCCGATGAAGGGCATGCGCATGCGGTTCAGGTTGGTGCCGTTGCCGGCCAAGTCGGTCGGAAACTCGCTGTTCGGGAAGCCGCGCTGATGGACCGCCACATCGAATGCGAGCTCGATCGAAGCACCCGGCTCGAGGGGCCGGTCGAGCCGATAGATCCGGTATCCGACCTCCTCATCCACCAGCAGAGGCCGGGCCGACTGAACGGACAGCGACCGCAGCTCGACCTCGGGGTCGAGGAACACGTGCAGCGAATCGACCGCCTTTGCGGATCGGTTCACCAGATGATAGGACCCGCGAAGTTCGGCAGCGGGCAGCTCGGGATGGAGCTCCACCCGCAGGTTCACGCCGACGATCGTCGGCTGCGCGGCACCCGCGAAGCGCGCATAGCGCTTCTCGTATTCCGCCTCTCTCCTGCCAAGGTCGCCGGTCGGGACGTATTCGTTCAGGACGTTCGTGTTGTAGAAGATGAAACCACCGAGCCCGAGGATGAGGGCGATCGCCACGCCGGCCGTGCGCGCTACCGGGCCCCCGAAACGGGCCAGCGCCTGGCGTGCCCTGTGCCGCATGGCCGTCTCGGGACCCCGCACCCAGAACACGACGCCCACCATCAGCAGGAGGAGCCCCCATGCAGCCCAGTAGAGCTTGAACCACGCGAACGCTTCGGGGTACGGGCCGAAGCCGTTCATGTCGGAATA
>JAICRA010000374.1 GCA_025937615.1 Thermomicrobiales bacterium
CCTGAATCTTCCGGCCGGGGTTGATATCGAAATCAAGTTGTAGTGGCGGTGCAGGGTCGCACTTTCGAGCGATCAACAGCGCTGGACACGCTCTGTGGGCGGCCCCGGCTTGGTTGCTGGGTCGCTTCCTGGGAGACAGGAGAGAGCCAATGATCCAAGGGCTCATCGGAAAAAAACTGGGGATGTCCCAAATATTTGATGACACGGGGTTGGCCCACCCCGTGACGGTTCTCGAAGTGGGGCCGTGTGTCGTGACGCAGATCAAGACTCCCGAGCAGGACGGCTATAGCGCCGTCCAGCTCGGATTTGGTCTCGATAAGCGCTTGAATCGGCCCGAGCGGGGTCATCGCCAGGCAAGTGGATTCATGTCGCGGACCTTGCGCGAAGTTCGGGCCGACGACACCGCGGATATGACCGTGGGACAGGTCATCACGGCGGATGCCTTTGCCGAGGGTGAACTGGTCGATGTCACCGGCACATCGAAAGGCCGTGGCTTCCAGGGTGTAGTTAAGCGCCATGGTTTCAGGGGCGGTCCGAAAACGCATGGACAGTCGGACCGGCTGCGTGCTCCGGGTTCAATTGGTTCGAGCGCAACGCCGGGACGGGTGTTCAAGGGACTGCGGATGGCAGGGCGCATGGGCAATGATCGGGTTACGGTGCAGAACTTGAAGGTGTTGCGCGTCGATCCAGAGCGAAATCTGCTTCTAGTTCAAGGCTCGGTGCCCGGGGCCAATGAGAGCCTGGTGATGGTCCGGCGCGCAATCAAATCGGGGAACAAGTAGTGCCCCGCCAGATCATAGCCACCGGAGTTCCGGTCTGGCCCGGAGATTGACATGATCATTGATGTGCATGATATGCAAGGAAAAGCTGTCGAGCAGACTGAGCTAGATGATTCGGTCTGGGGCATTGAACCGAACATTCCAGTGATGCATCAGGCGCTGGTGCGGCAGCTAGCCAACGCGAGGCTCGGCACGCGGGATACCAAGACCCGGGGCGAGGTCCGCGGCGGTGGTGCCAAGCCATGGCGGCAGAAAGGAACTGGACGGGCGCGCCAAGGCTCGATCCGCTCGCCACAGTGGACCGGCGGCGGTGTCGTTTGGGGACCACACCAGAGGTCGTTCCACCAGGACATGCCGCGAAAGATGCGGCGCCTTGCGGTTCGCTCGGCGCTCTCGGCAAAAGTGCGCGATGAGCGATTGACTGTCATTGCCGGGCTTGCCGAGATCGAGCCGAAGACGAAGTCGATGAAGGAGGTCCTCTCGACCCTGCCTGAGAGTCGCTCGGTGCTCATCGTGACCGATGGTAAGGTGGAATCGGTCCGGAAGTCGGCCGGCAACCTGCCAAACGTTTGGATTGTCGACGCGAGATATCTGAATGTTCGAGACATTTTGAAGTTCGATCGTATGCTGATCGCGCGCGAAGCGATCCCGGCCGTGGAACTGTTGTGGGGGCTTCCCGAAGATCGACGTGAACCGAGCTCCTGGAAACAGGAGCGAATGGCGCGGCGGTCTGACAGCGCCGTCGCCGGGGCAAGGGAGGCCTAAGTGCCAACGCTGACAGTCGACCAAGTCATTGTCCGGCCGTTGATCACCGAGAAGAACACCGACCTCATGGAACAGGATCAGTACACGTTTGAGGTTGCGACGGTCGCAAACAAGATCCAGATCCGAGAAGCGGTCGAAAAGCTCTTCAACGTGCGGGTCAA
>JAICRA010000232.1 GCA_025937615.1 Thermomicrobiales bacterium
AGCGCGCCGGTCATCGTGCTGAACTCCTACCGGGGAATCACCAACACGCCACGATCGCTGCTCGAGATGAGCGATGCCTTCCTCGCCAACCGGTGGCAGCGGATCTGGAAGATCGTGCTGCCGGCCGGAAGTGGGCTGATCTTCGCCGGACTGCGGCTCGGGCTCGCGCAGGGCTTCACCGGCGCCGTGCTCGCCGAGCTGATCATCACCCCCACGGGCGTTGGAGACCTCATAACCTTCTACCGGGCCCAGTCCGAATACGCCTACATGTTCGCCGCGATCCTCTCGATCATCCTGTTCGCCAGCATCAGCGTCACCCTGCTCCAGCGCCTGGAGCAGCGCATCTTCCGACCCGAAATGAGGTCAGCATGACCGACACCCCGCGAAACAGGCATCAGAATGGGGAGCTGATCACGGGTCGAGAGGAGCCCGCAGTGCGCGTCGTCGACATCACGATGGAGTTCGCGGGCGGGGTACTGGCCATCGAGGACGTCAGCTTCGCACTCCCCAAGGGCGAGCTGACCAGCATCATCGGTCCCAGCGGCTGTGGCAAGACCACCACACTCAAGATCATTGCCGGCCTGATCCAACCGACTTCAGGAGACGTGCTCGTGGACGGCAGCCCGGTGCTTGGTCCTGGTCCGGATCGGGCGATGGTGTTCCAGGACTTCGCGCTGATGCCGTGGGCTACCGTCCTCCGCAACGCGGCGTTCGGACTCGAACTTCGAGGAGTGCCCCGCAAGGAACGCGAGGCGACCGCGCGCGAGTACATCGCCAAGATGAACCTCACCGGCTTCGAGGACTCCTACCCACACCAGCTCTCCGGCGGAATGCGGCAGCGTGTGGGCCTGGCCCGAGCCCTGGCGGTCGACGCCGACATCTTGCTGATGGACGAACCCTTCGCGTCGGTGGACGAGCAGATCCGTCGCAAGTTCCAAGAGGATCTCCTCGAACTGCTCAGCGACGAACACAAGACCGTCGTCTTCGTGACCCACTCTATCGAGGAGGCGGTATACGTCTCGGACCAGGTGGTGATCATGTCCCGCGGCCCCGGACGAGTCTCCAATCTGGTGCGTCCAGGCATCGACCGAGAAGGCGGCTCCGACCAGATCCGACGCAGCCCCGAGTATCTCGACTGGGTCGAGCGGATCTGGGTCGAGCTAAGGGACTACCTCGAGCAGTGATGAAGGCGAGATGACGTTCCGCGGGTACAGGATCCCGATAGCCTTTTCCCTGCTGGTGTGGTGCCTCCTCTGGGAGGTGGTTGGCCGGCTCGGCCTGATCTCCCTGATACCGCCCTTCACCGAGGTCATCTGGGCGATGCCCGAGGTGATGGGCTCGGCGAGCTTCGTCGAAGCCGCCAGGATCACGTTCCAGGCCTACGGCATCGGCATGGCGCTGTCCCTGACGATCGGCATCGGCCTCGGCATCCTGATGGGCAGGGTCCGTGCGATAGGAGAGCTGATGGGCATGTGGGTGAATATCTTCGAGAGCTCTCCGCTGACGGCCGTGGTGCCAGCGCTCATCGCGTTGCTCGGTTTCGGCCTCTCCACGATGATCGTCACCGTGTTTGTGTTCTCGGTGTGGGTGATCGCTCTGGACACGCAAGTGGGCGTCGAACGGGTGAGCCCCTCCCTGGTGGAGATGAGCCGGTCGTTCGGGGCCTCGAAGCGCGACCTCTATGTGAAGATCCTGTTTTTCGCCGCACTCCCCGAGTTGCTGGCGGGGATCCGCCTCGGCCTGATTCGCGGCCTGAAGGGCGTGATCATCGGCCAGCTGCTGATCGCGGTGGTGGGGATGGGGTACCTCTTCGAACTATACTCGCGAAGCTTCCTGATGGCCGAGTTCTGGGCGCTGCTGATAGTGGTGTTCGCATCTGCCTTCCTCGCTTCGGAGGCGGTCGCGTACTTCGAGCGCAAGGTGTCTTACTATGCAACCGCCCGTTGAGAGGACGTGCATCCTATGACCTACGCCGTGCAGCCGCCGCCCGCCACCACCCTGCCCGTGTCCGGGACGGAGGAGACCTTCCCCGTCTGTCGGGTGTACTGCGTGGGGCGCAACTACGCCGAGCACGCCGTAGAGATGGGCCACGACCCGGACCGGGAACTCCCGTTCTTTTTCGCGAAACCCGCCGAAGCTGTGGTACCGAACGGCGGAACCCTGGCGTTCCCGTCGGCAACGGAGGATTTGCACCACGAGATCGAGCTCGTCGTGGCGCTGGGTGAGGGTGGGGCTGACCTCACCGCATCGGCCGCCCTGTCCCACGTGTTCGGGTACGCCGTGGGTCTCGACATGACCCGCCGCGACCTGCAGGCTGAGGCGAAGAAGGCCGGACGGCCCTGGGACATGGCCAAGGGCTTCGACCGGTCCGCCCCGATGAGCGCGATTTGTCCGGTATCGGCAATCGGCCACCCGGAGCGGGGATCGATCTGGCTGCGCGTCAACGATGAGCTCCGGCAGCAGGGGGACCTCCGCCAGCAGATCTGGAAAGTTCCCGAGACCATCGCGTTCCTGAGCACCCTGGTGGAGCTGCGACCTGGTGACCTGATCATGACCGGGACACCCAAGGGGGTCGGCCCGGTGCGCCGAGGTGACCAGCTGGTGGGACACATCGATGGAGTCGGCGACCTAAAGGTCGACTACCGGGCGTAACGTGCTCAGCGACGTTGAGGCTGTCGATGCCGGATCGCAGACGACTGCCAGCGCGGAGATCTAGCGCCGACTACGGGAATATCTGTGGCGTGCCAGGCCCGCGAAGAGTCCCAGCGGAACGGCCACAAGGGCGCCCAGGGCGAAGAGCAGATCGAAGGACCCCGCTTCCGCGAGCGGCGCCGCAGCCATGGCGGCCACCCCGCTCCCCGCAAAAAGTGCGGCGGCGAACAGCGAGATCACAGTAGCTCGCGCTTCCGGCACGACCTCGGTGGCCCAGGTCTGCAGGGTGGAGTGCATGAAGGCGAACCCCCCGCCGACGAGAATCGCTGCGGCACTCACGCTGGCGAGCGACTGTCCCACGGCGCCCGAGGCGTAACCCAGCGACAGCATGCCGGCACCGATAAGGATCAGCACGCTCGCCCCAAGGCGATCAGCGATGAGCTTGACGATCCGGGTCCAGCCGAGCACTGCAAGCCCGTAGAGTCCGACTGCGAGTCCGGCTACCGCGGGGCTGAAGCCGACACTCTCGAGAGAAGGAGCGAGGAAGGTGAGGAAGCCCAGTATCACAGCCCCTTCGACCAGCGCAATCCCTACCACTGCTAGGGCCCAAGGCTGAACGAGGACACGGCCGGCCTGGACAAGTACCCCCTCTCGCTTCTGCTCGGAGAGGGCCTTTGGCTCCGGCAATCGGGCAAGCAAGATGGCAAGCGCAGCACCAGCGAGGGCAGGGGCTGCGAAGGCGACCCTCCAG
>JAICRA010000069.1 GCA_025937615.1 Thermomicrobiales bacterium
GCTTCGTCGACTGCGGCCATCTCGGATACGATCGCATCGGGGTCCCCATGCCAGACCGTATTCCAGGCGTCGGCGAAGCGGGCGATGATCCGTAGCATGCGGCGGCCGGTGGAGCCGACCAGGATGGGTGCGCCGGTAGGGCGCGGTCCGCGCGGTCGATTGACGGCGTCGCGCGCCTGGAAGAACTTGCCCTCGAAGGTGACGTGTTCCCCTCGCAGCAGGGGATGGATGATCGCCATCGCCTCTTCGAAGCGGGTGACCCGGTGATCGAACGGAAAGCCGAACGCATCGTACTCAGGCTCGTGCCACCCCGCGCCGAGACCGAGGATGACCCGGCCCCCACTGATGTCGTCGATCGTCTCGGTCATCTTGGCGACGAGACCCGGATTGCGAAAGCCGGTGCAGGTCACCAGCGACCCGATCTGTATCCGCTCCGTGGCGCTGGCCAGACCAGCCATGATGGTGAAGCACTCCCAGACGCCACGGTCCTCTTCGTCCTCTGGCACCTGGAACTGGCTACCGGGCTGTGCCCGAAACACGAGGTGGTCGATGATCCAGACTGCATCAAAGCCGGCGTCTTCAGCCGTCCGGGTCATGGCCAGGATGTCGGCAAAGTGGGGCGTGCCACCGAATGCGGAGTCCTCGGCGATCGGTAGGATGACACCGATGCCCATCGGCCGATTGCTGACCGGCCAGTGAATTTCCGCGTCCGCCACTCTGCCCGCTTCGATCCCGTTCCCGCGTTCCGTCATCGGTCTCCCTCAGCACGAGTCCAAGGCCGATGAGTCGCTTGGGACGGTTTGCGCCAGCGATCACCGGAACCCCAGAAACAGCGGAGCCCCTGCTACTAGGGGCTCCGTTTCTCAACCTGGATGATCGTACTCGGGAATCACTCCAGCGAGCGGTCGATCCCGCGCGAGGTCGGCGGTTGCACGAGCCAGGCGCCGCCGAGCAAGGCAAGCACCAGTCCAATGACGACGCCAATGAGTTGCTTCCAGCCAAGTCCGACTCCGCCGCCGGTGAGGTTGATCTGGTCGGCGAAGAGCGAGCCAATCGTCAGCAAGGCGCCAATGACCAGCATGACGGCGGCGATGATACGGATTGCGGGAGTTGCACCGGCTTGTGGTTTCATAGGGATGACTCCGACCGATCGGGGTGCTCGAACGGAAACCCTGGGATGGAATGCCCGCAGTGTCCTGCCAGAAAATCGCTTTACCGTGCGCCGTTCGAGGGTTCCAAGTATATCACGGTACGCCTGTAGTCCCGCGCTCGGTAGGAGGAGCGCAGAGCCGCGGCCTCGTGATCGAGGATGGGACCGGCGAGGGCGGCCAGGAAACGAACATTTGTACTATACTTTGGTCAATCCAGGTTTGGAAAGGAGCATGCCTACATGTGCGGCCGATATGTGATCGAAGGCACCACCGAGCTTTCCGAGCGCTTCCAGCTGCGCCAGATTCCAGCCGATCTCTTTCCGGAGTGGACGACATACAACGCCGCTCCGACCCAGCTCCTGCCGGTAATCGTCGAGGACGCCAAAGGCGAGCGGACTGCGTTGCCCATGCAGTGGGGGTTGATCCCGCGCTGGCGGCGACCTGATGGCAAAGCTGGCGTGGCGCCGATCAACGCGCGTGCCGAGACGCTGGACGAGAAGCCGATGTTCCGCGGTCTCGTCAAGGCCAAGCGCTGCATCGTTCCGGCGAGTGGCTTTTACGAGTGGCGGAAGGTCGATGGTCGCAAGCAACCCTATTACCTCACCTCCGAGGACGGCGAGGCCTGGGGCTTCGCGGGGTTGTACGACCTGACCCATGAGGATGAGAACGACGCTGCGGGGTCGTTCACCATCATCACCACCTCCGCCAACTCGCTCGTCGCGCCCCTGCACAACCGCATGCCGGCCATCCTTCGTCGAGACGACGAGGAGGAGTGGGTCTCACGTGATGTGACTGATCCCCTGCAGGTCGAGCGACTTCTGCGGCCCTACCCCGAAGACGCCATGCGCGTCTATGCGGTGAGTCCGGATGTCAACAGCCCGCGTCACAACGGGCCGGAGCTGATCGAGCCGGACGAGGGTGTCGAGGGTGATGAGTAACAGGTGATGGGGTCAGGAAGAACGCCATTCTGTCCCCTGACACCACGAGCGGAGCGAGTAATCCGCCATCGCCCATCACCCGCCGATCGTCGTCTCCACACCGCTGTCGCAGGTGGCGCCGGGCTCCGGGCCGTTGTCGGCGTAGCGGTCGATAAATGCTTGCAGGCGGGGATCGTTCACGTCATCCACGCGTAGCTGCGCCCCCCATGCCGATGCGACGACCGGATCCTCGAGCTCGGGGTAGGGGCTGATCAGGACGTACAGCTGGCCCTCAGCGAGATCTGCCAGGATCTCCCGATCACTCTCTGGCAGATCTGGTTGGTACGTAATCCAGACCGCCCCGTGCTCCTGGGAATGAACGGCGTTCTCGTTCCGCACCGGAGCGTCGTAGACCGCGCACTTCTGCCAGGATGGGTCGTGCGGTCCGCCGGCTGGAGGTTCTTGCGGATAGTCGACGGGATCCGTCGTGTGCGTCGCCGAGTCGATCTCGAATGTCTCGACGCCCGGGATCGGCGTCGCTTCCACCACGGCCGGATCGAAAATACCAGCGCCCGCGTTCGGCGTTGGGCTAACTTCCTGGGCGACCACGCCGCCTGACACTGTCATGATGCTAATGCCAAACGCGGTGCTCATTGCCACTACGCGGACTCGAGTTAGGAACGTCACAGGTCTCCTCCACGCGAATACAACATTGCCCTCTGCGCGGCACGCGCAAGATCGTGACCACGCGCAAATCGGCTGGATCAGGCCAGGTGCTGGATGACCGCGGCCCAGGCGACGAGTTGCGCCACGAACGCGGCTGCGAGCGCGAAGCGAGCCGCGAAGCGATCGATCGGGTGCAGGAACCAGGCAACGACAAGAAACATTATCGTGATGAAGAGCGACATTGCTGGGAGGCGCCACAGCACGCTCGGCGGCCCCCAGAGGTCCGGGTTGCCCGCCGCATTCAACCGAAGCACCGTCGGCGAGGGGATACTGCCGATGCGCAGGGCCAGGAGCAGCGCCATCGCCACAACGCTTGCGGCGTTGATGCCGATCAATGCCAATGCCGTCTGGTCTGCTACGAGTGAAGATCCGGCGACGATCCGTGGCACGCCGATCGTGGTAACAGGACGAGCGGCGCGGCCGCGCGCACCCGCCGTGCTGGACCGGGTGCGCCGTGCCGCTCGCCGGGCCCCGGATGCGGGTTCGCGCCCCCTTCGCATCGAAGGTGGTTGGCGTCGCTCGCGGAGCGACGAGCTCGATGGGTCGATATTGGGCTCGGACCGCGGCGTCTCGTCGTCTCCGCCACGAGGCGCTTCATCGATTTCGAGCTGCCACGCCTCGGCGCTGAGAGGATCGTCAGCAGGGAGAAAAGGATCGTCATCCGCTGCGCGCGATGAACGAACCGAGGGCTCGAACTGATCAGCAGCGATGTTCCGCGTCGGCAATCGCGGCCGGTCACCGGTCAGCGGCCGGTATGGATCGTACGGAGCGATCGGAGGCGCTGGGGGCAAGGAAGAGCGTCGTGACGAGCGCTCCTCTTCCGTCTCCTCGTCGTCGGAATCGTCGTCATGGGGACCGGAGCCGCGACCAAGCTGGGACATCGCTCCCGTTCCTGTTTGGCGCGCGGGGCGCGCGCGTACCTACGACCGACGATGTCGTGGCCCGGAATTCAGGATAGCACGGTCGATTCCGCCGCCTGCGCGAGTGCTACCCGGACGGCGTGCCAGCGATCAAGATCTCAACTGGTGTTGCCGCTGGAGTCCCCAGGGCCGGGACTGGTGTCGGTGCTGGCAATGCTGGCGCTCCCACCGGAGCCGTAAAGTCGCGAGCGAAGGGGGTAGGCGTCGGTGGCAGCGTCGAGGTCACGGTCAAGCTCGCGCGCTGATCTTCGAGCCATCGCTCTTCAGCGTCCTGCTGCAGGCGGTTGATCTGGAGATCAGTCAGTGGCCGATCCGGATCCCGCTCCATGACCTGAATCACGTGCCATCCGAACTCCGTTTCGACGGGATCCGAGATGGACCCCGGTTCCAGGGCGAAGGCGGCCGCGGTGAACGGCGCGACCATCTCCTCCCGGGTGAACCACCCGAGGTCGCCACCATTTGCCGCCGTGCTCTCGTCGGTCGAAAGCTCCCGAGCCACGGCCGCAAAATCTTCGCCGCCCTCGGTCACCCGGGTGCGAGCAGCCTCGGCCTCCTCCTGCGTAGGAAGGAGGATATGCGCCGCATGGACCTGTGGCGCACTCTGCTCGACAGTTGTCGCCAGCGCATCGCTGACTTTCTGCCGGGCCAGCGCGGGCGCGGCTATCAGTCGCTGGTAATCCTCCTCAGAGAGGTGCGCCAGGGGAAAGACGTCGTTTGCAAACTGGGCAAATCCCGCCTCGGCGGTGGCACGTGCCTCCGTCGGGTTCGGTGTAGCCGCCGGGGCTGTGGGCACGATGTCCACTGGCGTGGCGGCGGGTGTCGCTGCTATCGATGAGGCCGACCTCGGTGTGGCGGCCACCGGCGCGCCCGAGAGCGGCGTTCCCGCGATCGGCGACTCCACTGGAGTGGCAAAGAGTGACGCCGCGGTGCTCGTGGCCATCGCGGCTCGCTCAACGGTCAGTGTGGCCGTTGGGCTGGGAGCTATCAGCGGTGCGCCCGGCGGCGCGAAGCGGTTGAGGGCGAAGGTGCGGATCTCATCATCGGTCATCTCCAGCCCCAAATCGTCAATACCGTGGAGATAGATCTGGTCGTCGATCATTTTCTCGAGCGATGCTGGATCGACGTCGGTGCTGCCCCATACGGTGGGGAACTCAGCGAGCGATTGCTGAGCAAGCTCGAGATACTGGCCCTGCTGCTCCGGCCCGACGAACTGCGCGAAATCCTGGAACTGAAGGGCCTGTTCGTAGAGGTCGACTGCCCGCGATTTCCAATAGTCCTGGCGAGAAATCGTCACGGATCCAACCGTGGCCAGGGTCTGGTTTGGTTTGACGATGAACTCGTAGATGAGCCCGCTCGCGAGGACGATGATCGCGAGGAGACCCGCCGTGGCCACGCCCCAGCGGACCATGCGCTGCCGGCGCGCCTGGATTTCCCGCCGCGGCACTCGCCGCTTCGGAGTCGGGCGCCGCGTGGGCGCTGGCCGGCTTCCACCTCGGAGTCGTGCCCGCGCCCGGGCGATCCGGCCCCTGATCGAATCGTTGCCACGTCGCTGCATGCCTGCCGTGCTCCCGGTCCGGCATGGCGCCGGGTTGTCCGGCCCAGCGACCGGAAGGTGGCGCGTGCCGGGGGATGGGGACCCTCACCCTCCCCGGCACGCTGGTGATCGTGCGTCCCCGAATCCTGTCGACTACCGGGTCGCGGTGGTGAAGGGCAGGAGCGCCACGTGTCGCGCTCGCTTGATCGCGACCGTCAGCGAACGCTGGTGCTTGGCGCAGGTGCCGAGCTTGCGCCGCGGCTCGATCTTGCCTCGCTCGGAGACGTATCGCCGCAGGCGCGGGGTATCCTTGTAATCGACTTCCCCGACGTTGTCGACGCAGAATCCGCAGACCTTGCGCCGCCCGCCGAAGCGACCACCACCGCCCCGGCGGGGTCCGCCTCGGGCGCCGCCCGCGCCACTTCGGCCACCAGGACCGCGTCCAGCCCCGGGACGGTCATCGCCCCCAGGACGCTCGCCCTGTGCGCCGCCACCGAATCGGGTCCGCGGCGCTTCGCCATCCGGGCGACCCCCGCCGTATCCCTCGCCTCTCTCCCGGGGTTCGTTATCACTCATGTCGTCCTCATGTTCCTTGTGCTACTCATCGACGTCCGTTCTTGCGGCAAAACTTCCGTCCTAAAATGGCGGTTCGCTATCGTCCCAGGGGACTTCTTCGATCGACCCCGGCTGGTCATCCTGGTCCGCTCGGCCCTGCGACCGCCCGCCGGCCGCACCCGCGCCCGCGGCAGCGCCATAGCCGCCACCCCCGATGCCACCCTCGCCGTCGGCACGGGAGCCAAGGAGTTGGAGCTCGTTGGCCGTTACATCGAGCGACATGCGTGTCTGGCCTTGCTGATCCTGATACTCGCGAGGCTCCAGGCGCCCATCAACGTAGACCTGCTTGCCCTTCGCCAGGTAGCCATTCTGGGCGAGGCGATCGAGCGATTCGGCCAGACCCCCCCAAGCCGTCACCCGGTACCAACTGGTCCGTTCCTGTTGCTGTCCCGATTGGTCATTGAACCGGCGGCTGACAGCCATCGTGAACTGAACATTCATCCGACCGTTCGGCGTGTATCGGGTCTCAGGATCGCGACCGAGATTCCCCACGAGCGTGATCTTCGCGATACCGGCCATGCTGAACTCCTTCGTTGCGCGGCTATGGTCCGTGCCCGAGGGTTACTCGCCCTGCTCGTGTGCGGCTTCGTACTTGGTCGGGTTGAACCCGGCAGCTTCCGCGGCCTCCGTGCTCGCGAAGCAAAATTCTGGCACCGTCCGCTTGTATGAAGGCGATCCCGGGCTGTGATAGAGCTTCGACGTCGCATTGCCCTTGATTGGGTAGTCCTCAGGGCATTCGCCGGTCCCATCGCCGCGCACGGCCCCTGCCGGTAGGTCCGCGTCCGCTTCCGCCGCCGGGACCTCATCCGCAGCTGTCTCAGTGGCTGCCGTGTCAACCATAGCCAGCGCGGCTGCGGCATCCGCCTCGAGTTGCTCGCGCTCCGCGATCGCTTCGACTGGCTCGATTGCCAGCTCAGCGCCTGACGCCTCGAGGGCTTCCGCCTCTGCGGTCAGCTCATCGGTGCGAATCTCGTCCGCTGCCAGCCGCATCGACGTGTCGACTGCGGCCTCGGCGGCGTCCAGTACCTCTGTCCGCGCTTCCTCGGCGGACACCGGTTCGAGCGCGCTCGTTGCTTCACCTGCCTCCGGTTCTGCCGTCGTCGCCGCGGCCTGGGATGCGGCATAGGCCTCCGCGGCATCGTCCTCCGCGGCGGCCGCCGCGGCTTGAGCCGCGGCATACGCCTCGGCGGCCGCGTCTTCGGCCGCGATTTCGGCGGCTTCGACCTCCTTCGGATCGACGGGCTTCGGTTCCCAGGCGAGGACGATGTAGCGGATGAGCTGGGTGTCGAGCTTCAGCTCGCGCTCGAGATCACCAACCCGGGTCGGGCCGAGCGTAAAGTGCCAGACGGTGTAGTAGCCGTCACGCACATCGCGGCCACCGGACCGGATGGGATAGGCCAGACGTCGCCGTCCCC
>JAICRA010000006.1 GCA_025937615.1 Thermomicrobiales bacterium
TCATCCGGATCATCCGAGTAGACCCCGAGGACCGCCGCTCGGATATTCGGGACGGCCTCCAACGGCGGTGGCGGGCCATAGTATGGGGCAGCACCTCTCAGCTCCGGCATCTGGGTGGCACAGCGCCAGGTAATGCCACCGCCGAAGCAGAACCCGGTCATCCCCAGGCGCGTGGCATCGGCGATCTCCTGCGTGGCGTAGTAGGCCGCCGCCGCTTTGAAGTCGTCGACATGGCGCTGCAACTTCGTGTCATCCGAGAGGAGCGCCGGGATTTCTGCCGGGTCGGCGATGTTGGCAGTCCCCCCCTCGCGGCTGACCAGATCGAGCGCGGCCGCGACGTAGCCTTGCTTCGACCAGCGACGCGTCACGTCCCGGATATGGTCGGTGAGGCCACGGTTCTCATGGCAGATCAGCACGACCGGGAAGGGACCGTCGCCGGCGGAGGGCATCGCTTGATAGGCGGAGACCTCCGCGCCGTCCGCCCCGGGGAAGATGATGTCCGAGGCGGTGATCGCCGGGTCATCCTCGGCCACGCTCTCGGTGCTGCGGGGTCCGGTCGGCGTCGGTCGTGGGGCCGGCGTGCCTTCCTGGGCCGAGGTCGATTTCACCCCGAGCTGGGTCAGCACCGTCGCGGTGGCGGCCACACTGCCCGTGATATGAAGCACCCGGCGCATCATGTCGCGCCGCGACATGAGTCCGTCGACGTAGTCATCGACGAATTCGTGGACCAGATAGTTCTCGAACTGACTCAACTCGCGGGTCATCACTCCTCCTAGATCCCTTGCCTTCGCCGCGGAACTGGCCCCACCAGCTACGCAGAGCCGGCCCCGTCGATAAAGACTACGTTCGCCGGAGGCAGGTCGGACGTTCCCCGGGAGCCTTTGGCGAGTAGATCGAGCAGTGCCCGGCGATCTGCCAGCTCCAGCTTCAGGCGCTGCGCCGCCCAAAAGGCGCTCGCACGATCTCGGCCAACCCCTTCGCGGTCGGCAAGCTCCGGCCGCCATTCCCGCCTCCTGGCCAAACCTTCGGTTTGCGTGGCATCGAGGAAGGTCAGCACGTTTGTGAGGTCGGCCGGAGGCAGCGCGCGGGGCACGAGGAGGACGTGACTGACGACCGGTTGTGCGGTCAGGATGAACCAGGCCCGGCTCAAATCCTCGCTGAAGCCGCCCTCCGGCTCGCGCAGCGCGTCGGCTCCCTCGACGATCACCACCTCGGCGCGGGCCGCCTCCGGTGCATCGATCTCGCGCACCCAACTGGTGGGCTCGATGCCATAGAAGGGGTTCAGCGTCGCTCGCGCCAGGAACTCGGCAAGACCGCTCGTCTCCAGGAGCCGTACCGGTGTCGCCTCGACCTCGTCCGGGCGGACGGGCGTACGCATGGCGATGACGCCATTGCCATCGGCGATCACCGCGACGTCTCCGGCAACATCATGGGTCTGCTGGAGACGCAGAATTTCGGATGCTGGGGCGAGAAGAACGCTCTCCTCGGTTGCGGAATCCGCTGTGAGGCGCTTAGCGATCTCAGCCGTAATCCCCTCCGGCGGCAAAACCCATCCGGAGGTGATCGGGAGCGTGTAGGTCGTGGTGGCGAAGGTATCGTCGATTAGCAAATGCACAGAAGAAATCGTCCTTCAGGAGTGCATGTGAGCCCCTCAGTCGATCGATTGCCCGGGATCGACGGCGTCGCGCAACGACTCCAGCGGGAAACGGGGGTAGGAGCCGAAGATCTTCAATATCGAGCAGCGATCGCGAACCTTGTCGAGAACCTGAGCCACCCGCTCGTCCTCCCGGTGACCCTCGAAGTCGATCAGGAAGACATAGTCGCCCAACCAACCCTTGGAAGGCCGGCTTTCGATCTTGGTCATCTGCAAGTTCTCAGCCGCGAACTCCGCCAGGATGGCATGGAGCGCACCCGGGACGTTCTCCCGGATGCGGAAGGCGAGCGAGGTCTTGTCGTTGCCGGTCGGGGGGACATCTTCGCGCGCGAGGACGATGAAGCGGGTCACATTGGTGTGCACGTCCTGGATATCGTGAGCCAGGATGGCGCCTCCATAGAGCTCGGCCGCGCGCGCCGTCCCGATGCCGGCGCGGTGGGCGTCATCGCCTTCTGCCACCTCTCGCACCGCGCCCGAGGTGGAGAGGGCAGCTACCTGCTCCACGCCCGGCAAGCAGCGATCGAGGAAGCGCCGGCATTGACCGAGCGCCTGTGGATGCGAGGTGACGACACGGACGTCCTCGAGGTGAACCCCGGGTCGCGTCACCAGGAAGTGGCGCACGGGCAACGCCAGCTCGCCTGAAATGCGCAACGCTGTCTCGTGGATGAGCAGATCGAGTGTGGTGCTGACTGCTCCTTCGATGGAGTTTTCGATCGGGAGGACGGCCTCATCGGCCAGCCCGGTCTCGACCGCTGAGACAAGCGCTGGAAACGAAGAGAAGGCGACGAGCTGATCTGTTTCCGCGCGCAAGAGCGCGGCCTCTTCGCTGAAGGATCCTCGTGGTCCGAGAAATGCTGTCGCCATCACGATCCTGACGCGGTCCGCACCACGCCGATATCCTCGACGTGACTCCCAGTGCTCCGGGAACTGCGCCATATACTAACCGTCATGCCGCCCCGGAACCCGCGCCCGTCCAAAGTTCGCCCGCCCGCGCCCGACGCGATCGACGCGCCGTGGCGATTGTTCCTCGCGGTCTGCCTGCCCCAGGACGTCCAGCGCCTCGTCGCCGAAGAGACCTCGAAGCTGGCGGCAGAGGGGTGGCCGGTGCGATGGGTGCAATCGGAGTCAGCACATCTGACGCTGCACTTCCTGGGTGAGACGGAGCGAGAGCGAGCGGAGCTGGTGCGACTAGCCATCCCGGACCTCGTCGCCGCGCACGCTCCCTTCGACCTGCGCACGGCGGCTCTCGGCGTCTTCCCGAACTTCCGCCGGCCACGCGTCCTCTGGATGGGGTTGCATGGACCGGTGCACCGTTTGCAGACGTTACAGCAGGACATCGGTCGCGCACTGCAGGAGTTGGGGTTTGTCCTTGGTGACGAGCCATATCACCCGCACATCACCCTGGGGCGGGTTCGCAACAATGATGGCGAGCGCGTTCGCCTGCGCGACCTGCCGGATGCCATCAAAGACCGCTTCGTCGATCGAGACAGCGGCGCGGCGATCGCCCCGCCCACCCGACCGGTTCCCGTACGCGAGGTCGTGCTGATGCGAAGTCATCTGGGGAAGGGAGGGGCACGATACGAACCGATCGCGACCTTCCCACTCGGTGGCCCTGGGAGCAATAGAGCGTGAGTGCCGCTCAAGGACGAGCGCCACGAATTGCGGTCTGCGCGCCAGGCGAAGCCAGCGACGAGGAGCTCCTCCTGGCGGGAGCGGTTGGTCGGCTGGTTGCCGAGCGCGGTTGCACCCTGGTCTGCGGCGGACTCGGCGGGGCGATGGCCGCGGCCTGTCGTGGGGCGAAGGAGGCCGGCGGCGTGACTATTGGGATCATCCCCGGCTATGCCGACCGAGCGGCGAATCCCTGGGTCGAGCACGTCATTTGTACGGGGCTCGGTCAGGCCCGAAACGTGCTGGTTGCCGCGACTGGACAGGCGCTTATCGCCATCGGGGGTGGTTGGGGGACGCTCTCCGAGATCGCGCTCGGGCTGCGCCTGGGGCGTCCGATCGTGCTCCTCGGCGGTTGGGCGGACCTTCTCTCCACCGATGAAAGCCCCGCTCGACTGAGGGATCTGCAGGGAACCATCGTCATCGCGGAGACCCCCGAAGCCGCGGTTGACGCGGCCATCGCCGCGCTGAGCCCGGCCGAGCCATCGTCATGAGTGCTACGCCGGAGAGGGTGTCATGCTGAGGAACGAAGCACCTCGGTCGAAGGACCTGGTGGTTCCGGAGCGCGGAGATTCTTCGCTTGCAGTCTCAGAGTGACACGAGCCGCAACGCGGCTACGTTGCGCCTAGACACCGCTTCGCGCATCCGGCCCTTCAATAATGCCGGCTTCGCGGGCGAGCGCGTCGGTCTTGGCGGCCATGATGAAGTCGTTGCGGTGCAGTCCGCGGATCTTGTGGGTCCACCAGGAAACGGTCGCCTTTCCCCACTCGGTGAGCAGTGTCGGGTGATGACCTTCTTCTTCGGCGAGCTCGCCGACGCGCTGGGTGAACGCCAGCGCATCGCGAAAGGTGGGGACGCGGAAGGTACGCACCAGGCGAGGTACCCCGTCATGCTCCTCTCGCGTCCAATCAGGGATCAGGGGCGTGAGCGCCGTCGCTTCCTCGTCGGTGACGCGCGGCGCGTCCCGCCGGCAGGCGACGCATCTTTCGGCCAGGAGATCAGGAGCATCAGCGACGTCGGGCACGGGATTTTCCTCCTTCTCGTGGTGGGGCGGGGTGCGGATCTCGTCGCCACGGAGTCCGCTTGCTCTTGCCCACGGTCGATTGGGCGGTCAGACTCCGATCGAGGGCGGTCATGGAGCGTAGCATCATGTCGATCGCCGCGCGTAACGCGGTTGGGGGACGGGCGGTCTCCTCGACCGCGTACGTCTGCTCGAGCAGACGTCCCGTGGTTGCGACTGCATCAAGGGCGGCCACCGCGGGAAGGAGACGGCGCTCCTCGGGCGAGAGCGGGCGCGCCTCGGCGTAGGCACCGAGAGCGACCTCGACCGCTTCATCGTTCCACCCTTGCAAGCGGAGCGTCGCTTGGGCAATGTCGAGGAGGGGAGATCCGGCTGCGACCCGCTCCCACCCGAGCAGGCCCGTGAGTGAATCGCCCTCGAGCAGGACATGTGCCGGCCAGAGTCCGAGGTGGAGCACGCTTGCCGGCAATCCCGGATCTTCCGGCGCAGCGAGCACGATCGGTTCCGCGGCCGCCATCAGACGCTCACCAGTAGCCAGCCAGCGCTGAATCGCCGGCTCGTGTCGCGCCCGAGCACGCAACGCGGCGAGGTGCCGGACATGGGCTTGTCGTACCGCTCCGGGTAGCATCGACAACAGGGCAGCCGGGATGCCGCGCCGTGCCGCGAGAGCCGTGGTCGCGTCATGAAGACGTGCGCACACGGCGATCACCGCGGAAAACGGCGCCGGAGCGAGCACGTTCGGGAGGTCGATGCGGTCCTCAGGGTTTGGCCATGCCGCCTCCGACCGGGGCGGTGGGGTTCCCGAGGACCACAACTGAGCGTCAAAGTGGCGGCCGCCAATGCGCAACGACGGCTCGTCCGGGGCGGTTTCCGGAGTGATCGGGCGCGGAACGACAGTCAGCCCCGCGTTTCTGGCCACTGCCATCACCTCATGGCTGAAGTCGATGTCGGCCGCGAGGATGCCCTCCGGCCAGCGGCGCACGCGCCCGGTGGACGCCGGCGTGTTGACTCTCACGATGTCGGGGTGACCAGCGATCGCTGCCACCGTCGTCAAGTTCGGGAAAAATGCTTGGGCGGCCTGGAGCAGATCATCACGAACGGATTGGGCGGCGGGCGGTGAGGATGTCTGTCGCATGGGAGGCAGTATAGAGTCGGGCTCAGGTGATCTCGGCGATGGGATCCCCGACGCGAACAGCCATCCCCGGTGTGGCGGCAACAGTCGCGAGCACCCCGTCACGGTGCGCGGTGACGTCGTTCTCCATCTTCATGGCCTCGATCACGCAGACCGTCTGACCGCGCGTCACCGAGTCTCCCGGTGCGGCCGCGACCCGAACCACGGTGCCCTGGATCGGGCTGCGAAGTAGCGCATCCTCACCTGAGCGGTCTGTGGCAGATTTCGCCGGGGGCTTCGGTCTTTGCGATTGGACGTTACTGGTCGCGGGTTTGGAAGCACCATACACCCGGACCTCGAAGCGGCGGCCGTCAACCTCGGTGACCACTTCGAATAGTCCCTGGTCGCTCGATTCTGCTGTGGGAACTGAATCGGCCGGCGGGGGAAGTACCTCGGGGTGCCGGTCGAGGAAGGTCGTCGTGGCCCTGCCGCTTCGCCAGTCGGGGTGGTCGAGCAGTCGGAGGTGGAATTCCCGCGTCGTTGGTACCCCCAGAACATCGAGCTCGATCAGGGCGCGACGCATGCGTGCCGTCGCCTCGCCCCGGTCGCGACCCCAGGTGATCACCTTGGCGATCAGCGAGTCATAGGCGGGGTGGATACGGCTGCCGCTCTCCGCCGCGCTATCGACGCGGACGCCCATCCCCGCCGGCGGGTGGAAGCGGGCGATCGTCCCAGGAGCCGGTGCGAATCCTTTCCCGGGATCTTCGGCGTTGATCCGGCACTCAATGGCATGTCCGCGGGGGACGACGTTCTTGATCGCAAACGAGAGCGGCGCGCCGCTGGCCACGAGGATCTGCTCTCGCACGAGGTCGATCCCGGTGGTCATCTCAGTGACTGGATGCTCGACCTGAATGCGAGTGTTCATCTCGAGGAAGGCAAACTGACCGTTGGCGTCGAGCAGGAACTCGACCGTCCCCGCACCGCGGTAGGAGACAGCGTGCGCGAGCGCGACCGCGGCGGCAGCCATCGCTTCGCGCGTCTCGTCCGTAACTCCCGGCGCAGGTGCTTCCTCGATCAACTTCTGGTGCCGACGTTGCACCGAGCAATCCCGGTCGCCGACCGCGATGATCTGACCCTGGCCATCGGCCATGAGCTGCACCTCGATGTGCCGCGGATCATCGAGATAGCGCTCCAGATAGACCTCGGGGTTGGCGAAGGAGCGTGCGGCCTCGCCTGAGGCACCGAGGAACGCCGCTTCCATCTCCTCCGGCCCCCGGGCGACGCGAAAGCCGCGTCCGCCGCCGCCGCCAGAGGCCTTCACGGCCACCGGGTATCCGTGATCGGCTCCCCAGGCGAGCGCATCGCGCGGCGAGCTTACCGGTCCATCTGATCCCGGAACTATGGGAACGCCGGCTGAGGCAGCTATCCGCCGCGCCTCGATCTTGTCTCCCATCGCTGCAATCGCTTCTGCCGGCGGACCGACAAAGACGATCCCAGCGTCAGCGCTGGCTCGGGCGAAGTCGGGATTCTCGGCAAGGAAGCCATATCCTGGATGAATAGCGTCGGCGCCGCTACGGCGTGCGATCTCGATGATGGCGGGGATGTCGAGGTAAGGAATCCGGGCCGTGGAGGGAATGCACCATGCGTCATCCGCGAGTCGCACGTGCATGGCCTCGTGTTCGCCCTCGTCATAGACGGCAACCGCACGAATACCGAGATCGTGGGCGGCACGGATCACCCGGACCGCGATCTCGCCCCGATTGGCGACGAGCAACGTACGAATCGGTGTCTGTGGGTAGGTGACTCCGGGCATGGCGGCGATGATAGCCGCGGCTGGGATTATCATGGTGGCAGAGTTCGCTCTATAAGGGACGGCAGCGCGCGATCGGCCACTGAGGCAATCGCCCGTGGGACAGGAGGCAGCAATGGCGAAGACGGCGGCGGATCTTGTAGCGGAAGCCAAGCAGCGCATCCAGAATCTGACGGTTGACCAGACGGCGGACGAGATCGAACGAGGGGATGCGCTCGTCGTCGATCTCCGGGAGCCCGAAGAGCGGCAAGAACACGGTGCGATCCCGGGCGCCGTGCATGCTCCGCGGGGCATACTCGAGTTCTGGGCCGACCCGACCAGTTCCTACCACCGGGCAGAGTTCGATCCCAATCGGCGCGTCATCCTGCACTGTGCTGGGGGCGGACGATCCGCGCTGGCTGCTGACACCCTTCAACAAATGGGCTACGCGAATGTGGCTCACCTCGATGGCGGATTCAATGCCTGGAAGGCAGCCGAGCGGCCGGTTGAGGATGTGCAACCAACGTAGACTCCTCGTAACTAAACCGCTGGGGACGGGAGAGTCCGAAGATGGTGCTCCATGCAGCCGACATGCGACGGGAGTATTCGCTGGCGGGTCTCAATGAGACCGATCTCGACCCTGATCCCATTCACCAGTTCGGGCAGTGGTTCGTCGAGGCGCAGGCGGCGGAGGTCCCTGAGCCGAACGCGATGGTCCTGGCGACGGCATCCCCGGACGGCGAGCCCGCGGCGCGGATCGTCCTGCTCAAGGGGTTCGACGAGCGCGGATTCCTCTTCTACTCGAACTACGAGAGCCCGAAAGGCCGCGACCTTGCGCAGAACCCACGCGCCGCGTTGACGTTTTACTGGCCGCAACTGGAGCGCCAGGTCCGCATCTCGGGTGTGGCTGCACGCATCAGCCGTGACGAGTCCCGGGTCTATTTCGACAGTCGTCCCGTGGGCAGTCGCATCGCGGCCAGTCTCTCCCACCAGAGCGAGGTGATCAGCGGTCGCGAGCAGTTGGCTGCGGAATTCAGGCGATTGGCAGAGCAATTTGGCGACGCCGCGATTCCGTTACCCGAGTATTGGGGCGGCTACCGCGTAACCCCGGAATGGATCGAGTTCTGGCAAGGACGCCCGAGCCGGCTCCACGACCGGCTCCGCTATCGGCGTGAGGGCGAGTGCTGGGTCATCGAGCGCTTGTCGCCCTAACCCCGCTCCCGGCCGGCTGTCACTGGTTGCGCCATCCAGCGCGCTCCACCCGCCGAGGCCGGCACATACAGCCGGTTGATGTATTCGATCACCATCCGCTGTGACGAGAAGCGGGGGGCCAGGGAGCGGATCGCCTCTTTCGACCGGCGAATCCACTCGCGGGGCAAATTCTGCTCATCTCGCTCGTAGAAGAGCGGCACGACCTCGCGCTCCAGGAGCGAATAGATGGCGTCGCCGTCGGCAGCATCTCCCTTGCCGTCCATCAGCTCTGACGGCTCGATACCCCAGCCGGTATCCCGATTCGCGGCGAAGCCTTCGATCCACCAACCGTCGAGCACGGACAAATTCAATGCCCCGTTGGCCGCTGCCTTCATGCCGGAGGTGCCGCTCGCCTCGAGCGGTGCGCGGGGGTTGTTGAGCCAGACGTCGACACCCCCGTAGAGGTGAGACGCCAGCAACATGTCGTAGTCCTCGGCGAAGGCAATTCGACCCTGAAACCGCGGGTCGAGAGAGCGCCAGAAGATCTCCTGGATGAGGCGTTTGCCACCATCGTCCGCCGGGTGGGCCTTGCCCGCGAAGATGAGCTGCACGGGTCGCTCCGGATCGGTCAGGATTCGGGCCAGGCGATCCGGGTCGCTGAACATGAGTGTCGCTCGCTTATACGTGGCGAAGCGACGCGCGAAGCCGATGGTGAGGGGTTCTGGTTGGAGAAATGGTCCGGACGCCACCACCTGCTTCGGATCGACTTCGGCGGATGCCCAGCGGCGGCGGGAGTATTCGTGCAAATAGGCGAGGAGCATCTCCTTGTTACGCCGTCGCACCTCCCAAAACTCGATGTCGGGAATGTCGAGAACCGGCGTCCAGATCTCTTCCTCCTGCATCCGCTCGCGCCAGTCCGCCGGCAGGTAGCGATCCAGGAGCGCTTGCAGGGGTGCTGAAATCCAGGTGGGCAGGTGGGCGCCGTTCGTGATCGAGGTGATCGGGGTGAGTGACGCCTCCACGTCGGGCCACAGGTCATGCCACATGGCGCGGGTGATCTCACCATGCCGCGCGCTGACCCCGTTCCGGAAACCGGAGAGGCGCATCGACAGCGCGGTCATATTGAACCCGTCCCCGCTGGCATCGTGGTGTCCAAGCTCAAGGAATTCTTGCCGGGTCAATCCGAGTTGCGGCCAGAAGTAGCTGAAGTACCGGTCGATCAGATACGGCGGGAAAACGTCATGACCGGCGGGTACCGGGGTGTGCGAGGTGAAGACCGACGATGCAATGACACGTTCAGATGCTTCATCGAAGGTCGGACCCGTCGCTACCCATTCCCGGACCCGTTCCAGGAGGTGAAAGCCGGCGTGACCCTCATTGCCATGCCAGTAGACCGGATCGATCCCGATCGCCCGCAGGGCGCGAACGCCGCCGATGCCGAGAATCTTTTCCTGCCGCAGCCGGTGCTCCTGGTCGCCTCCGTAGAGCCGTGAGGAGACCGTGCGCGTCCAGTCGGGGTTCCCTTCGACGTCAGCGTCAAGCAGGAAGAGCGAGACACGGCCAACCTGGACGCGCCAGATCTGCAAGCGCACCGGCGAGTTGGGGTCATTGAGGACGATCTCGACGCAGAGTGGCTCACCGTCCTCACCGAGCACGGGTGTGATTGGCTCGGCGCCTGGTTCCAGTACCGGCGTCACGTCGAGTTGCCATCCGTCGGGGGTCAGCCGCTGCCGCAGGTAGCCCTGGCGATAGAGGAGCGAGACACCGACGAGCGGCAGCCCGAGATCGCTGGCCGCTTTCGCGTGATCGCCGGCAAGCACGCCGAGACCACCGGAATAGATCGGTAGCGTGGGATGGACGCCGAATTCGGCGGAGAAATACGCGACGGGCCGCTCGATCAGCTCAGGCTGGTGCCTGCCGACCCACGTCGTCTCGGGGTTCGCCGTTAGCAAGCCGTCGAACCGCGCCATTTCCTCGTCATAACGATTCAAATAGTCATGATCTTCAGCTGCCTGCCGCAGCCGCTCTGGAGCGACGGCACTGAGCAGGAGAACCGGGTTTTCTTCGAGCGACTCGAACAGCACGGGGTCAAGATCGCGGTAGAGATTCTCGGCCCGGGGTTGCCAACTCCACCAAAGGTTTTGTGCGAGCGGACCGAGACCGGCGATCCGCTCGGGGAGCGCGTTGGAGCGCGTGCCATCCGTGGTCGTCATCCAGCCAATGCTCCTCCGTGCCCGGCATTGCGCACGTGTTCACCCCTGTTTTCGCCTTGGCTCGGGCATAGTTCTTTTCAGGGTACTACGTCGTGCATGGTCGTTTCGTTGCGCTTGCCTCGTCAGCGGACCGCGTATGGTGGCCCAAGAGATCGTGAGACGGCGCGGAGATGTGCTGCCGCCGCATCCGCGGCGCGCTCCCCGGACAGGATGCAATCGGGGAGACCGACCCCGTGGAACGCGTTACCGGCCAGATAGAGCCTCGCATGTTCCGACTGCCTAGCCTCGATCCGGGCCACGCGCTGCGGATGACCGAGGAGGTACTGCGGCATGCCACGCGGCCAGCGGTGGACCCGGGTCAATGAAGGAGGAGCAGATACGCCAAGTCGCACCGCGACTTCCTGGACCGCCAGAGCGACGAGCGACTCGTCGTCCCCCGCAAGCACTTCCTCCTGGCCCGCCCGCCCAATGAAGACCCGGATCAGCTCCCACCCGTCAGGAGCGCGCCCCGACCATTTTCGGGAGGACCAGGTACAGGCCAGGATCGGACTCCTCTCGGCGCGAGGGATGACATAGCCATGACCTTCTAACGGATGCGGGATCTCCTCCCCGCGGTAGGCAAGGGTCACGATCGCGGTCGATGCGTGCGGGATCGCCGCCAGCTCCGTGGTCAGCATGGGATCGAGCTCGGCCAGGAGACCGGCCGCGACATAGGCAGGGGTGGCGACGATGACCGCATCCGCTTGGATCGCACCTCCCGTTGCCAGCCGAACCTCAAATCCGGAACCCGCGGGCGTCACTGCCGTAACCGGGTCACCGAGCACGAGCGTGACGTCGCCGTCGCGGAGCTGAGCCTCCAACGCGCTGACCAGCACGCCGAGACCTCCCACGGGCGTGAGGAACGGGGACCTCGGTGAGGAGGTGGGAGATGGCCCCAATCGCCGGGCGGCCAGCACTCCCTTGATCAGCCCGCCGTATCGACGCTCCGCCTCACGGAGCTGAGGGAACGTCGCGCCCAGACTCAGCTGGTCGCCATTCGCGGCGTAGATTCCCGCCATCAGTGGCTCGACGAGACGCTCCCAGGCTTCCCGCCCGAGGCGGCGGCGAATGAACCCGCCAAGCGATTCGTCGCCTTCCGCACGCCGCGCCGGGAGCAGGTAGTCGAGTGCCACTCGGGCCTTGCCAAGCGATGAAAGCAGGTTGGAGCGAGCAAGCGGGGCGAGACGCGTCGGCACGAGGCCGCTGAGCCCCTCGGGGAGGTCGTGGAGTCGGCCGCGCCAAAGAACGAACGCACGGCGTCGTTGCGGTCTGACACCCTGGAGTTGCGGGTGCGGGTGTTCCCCCAACCCTAGCTCTTCGCACAGTCCCAGCCCTCGCGGTTTGGTGGCGAGGAACGAGTCGGGACCACCCTCGATGACGAAGCCATCGACGTGCTCGGTCACGATCTTGCCGCCGAGGCGATCCTCCGCCTCGACGAGCGTCACCCGCAGATCTGAGGCCGCGTCCGGTCTTAGTTGCAGGAGACGGTGCGCCGCGGCAAGACCGGTGATGCCTCCGCCAACGACGACCACGTGGCCGGGTGCTCCGGATTTCTCTAACGCGCTCAGATCGCCGTCCACCCGCCGTCGACGGTGAGGGCTGTGCCGGTGATCATCGCCGTCGCTGGCCCGGCTAGGAAGGTGACCGCCGCCGCGACCTCTTCCGGCGTGGCCAGTCTCCCAGCGGGTGTTCGACCGAGGATGTCGGACTTGATTGCCTCATTCTCCAGCAAGACCCGGGTCAGCGGCGTTTCGACGAATGTCGGGCAGACGGCGTTCACTCTGATGTGGTACGGGGCCCACTCGATGGCGAGCACCCGAGAGAGGTTGATCACACCTGCCTTGGACGAGCAGTAGGCAGCACGGTCGTAGTAACCGACGAGACCTACGACCGAGGAGACATTGACGATGCTGCCGCCAGGTGGAACTTGATCGCGCATGACCCGGCCCGCGGTCTGCGCAGTGAAGAACAGGCCCTTCAAGTTCGTGTCGAGCACGAGATCCCAGGCCTCTTCTGTGACCTCGAATGCCGGCTGTCGGACGTTGACACCCGCGTTGTTGACGAGGATGTCGAGACGGCCGTCGCCCGCCCGCGCCGCCGCATCAACGCAGTCGGAGATGCTCTCCAGGTCTCGAACATCGAGTGCGACCGCGAGTGCAGGACCGCCCGCACGTTCCAGCTCGGAAACGGTCGCCTCGGCTCGCTCCAGACGGTCGGGGAGCTCGGTGACAACGACCCGCGCGCCGGCGGCGGACAATGCGCGCGCGGCCGCCTGCCCGATTCCGGAGCCGGCGCCGGTGACGAGCGCGGTCATGCCGGCGAGGCTGCCGGCGGTTTCAGTAACTGGCTTGACACCCATTTCCACGGCGATAAGGATACGGCCAACGGTGGGTGATGGGGTCATAGGGTTATTGGATGATAGGGGAGACGACCCCTCGTTCCCCCTATTCCCCTATCACCACGGGCGAAGCGAGAAATCACCCTATCACCCCACGGAGGAGAGATGCCGCAACCGCCACGATTCGGGATCGTTCGCAATCAGAACCTGCCGTGGCAGACGCTCGTCCGCCACTGGGAGGTTTTTGAGCGGCTGGGATTCGACTCCATCTGGCACGCCGACCATTACCAGCGGCCGAGTCTCCCCGACGCGCCCTTCCTCGAAGGCTGGACGTTGTTGGCGGCGCTGGCCTTGCGGACAGAGAAACCGCGCGTCGGGATCCTGGTCAGCAGCAACACCTTTCGGCATCCACCGCTGCTTGCCAAGCAGGCGGTGACGGTCGACCACATCTCGGGAGGGCGGCTGGAGCTGGGGATCGGCACCGGCTGGTACAAGGCCGAGCATGAGCGGTTCGGTGTGCCATTCCCGGAGACGCCGGAACTGGTCGGCCGTTTTGAGGAGGCGGTCGTGTTGATCGACGCGCTGCTGACCCAGGACGTCACGTCGTGGGAGGGCACGTACTATCAGGTCCGAGACGCGCCATTTCGTCCCTCGCCGGTGCAACGACCGAGACCGCCGATTACGCTCGGCGCGCACGGGCCGCGGATGCTGCGGATCGCCGCCCGTTACGCCGACCGTTGGAATTCATATGGCACGACCGAGGAGATTCGGGAGCGTAATGACCGCCTCGACGAGGCGTGCGCGGCGATCGGGCGCGATCCGAATGAGATTATCCGCTCGCTCTACGGCTGGACCATCCCGATGGGAGCCGATCCCTGGTCGTCCCCTGACGCGTTTGCCGACATCGTCGGTCGTTACCGCGAGGCTGGTATGAGCGAGTTCCTGATGGAAGCGCCCCACGAGGAACAGTTCCCGGTGATGGAGCGGATCGCGGCCGATGTCTTACAGACGCTACGGGGCAACGGCGCCGAAAACGTTGTCGTTGACGGTGCCCAGACCGTGTGATACCGTCCGGCCCACGCGA
>JAICRA010000373.1 GCA_025937615.1 Thermomicrobiales bacterium
CCGAGCGACGAACCGCTTGTATCCTCCCACGCAGTGACGGAACAGCTGGCTGGATACCCGTTGTTGGAAGCGTTGATCGAACGTCGCTCCCGACGCTTCGGCAATGGCATGCGCCTTAACGGGGGCCCGCTCTCCTACATGAGTGTGCGCCCTTCGCAGCCACTGAGCCTGGAGGAAGAAGCCGCCTTGGCCTTCGCAGGTTGCGGCATAACCGGTCCCGTATTGGCCGAACTGCCCTTCGATAGCGGCGATGAGCACGAGGCCGGCGGTGGCAACATCATGATCAACCTCGTCGGCCGCACGGTGGCGAGCGGCGACGCGGTTCACGCCGTAACTCTCTTCGTTATCAACGACGAAGGAGCTTGGATGCTCAAACGACCCCAGGATTATCCAAGGACCGAGATCGCGGACCTTGCTCGAGCCGGCCGAGCCCGCGAGTTCGTGCGGCTCTACGAGAGTAGCCGAGTTCGCATCGCTGACAGCCGTCCTGACGTGCCACGCGAGCTGCCTTTCGTGATGCCGTTCAACAAGTGGGCGGCAAACGTACCCGGCACTACCTACTTCCTGCCGGTCAACGAGTTCTCGGCTTTCTATATCAACGTTTTGCTCTCCGCGTTCAGCGAGGACTTCGGCTACTTCCTGGTGGACGAGCGCAACCGCTTCAAGCCCGCCGGCATCGCGAGATTCGCGAGATCCAAGGGTGGGCACCTGCACGACGACCCCAAAGAGGGTCGCTTCACCACCGTGTCCTTCATCGAGACTTGGCTCTACGAGTTCGCCGCAGTAGAGCAGGGCGAGATATTGCAGAACCTGGCGCTGATGACCGAGGCTCTGGGCTTGGGTGGCTTTCCGCACTTCGCAGCGCACCCTTTCATCTGGTTCCAGGCCCTCGGGTTCCGAATGCAGGAGATCCCTTTCTCCCGCACTATCGGCGCCGGCGCGGTGACCAGGAGGTTGCTGAAAGCCTTGGGCAAAGAGTTGCCCATCCCTACCGCAATAGGGCTAGAGCGGAACGGGGAGGAGCTGATCAAACCCTTCTGCCCACCTTACTACCGTGATATGGAAGAGGCCGTGCTCGCTTTCGTAGACCGTAAGTATGCTCAGGGAACAGGCGCATTTCGCGACGGAGGCGACGCCTCATGCTGGCAGGATGGAGCCGGTGTTCAGGCGGGGATTCCTCCCTACTCGGATCGTGCCATCTCCGCCACGATCGCATACTGTGACTACGTGTACGAGAGGTATGGACGATTTCCGGCCAATAGCGGTCCGTTTCGTACGGTTCTCGCGCATCAGGCCCACCATCTGGACCCGGACTTCTACGACCGATTCTACGATCCTGGGACGTTGACACAAATCCAACGCCGGCATCGTCACGCAGCCCACCATGGCGGCGACGGCGCATGAATCGAGTTCCAGCATTGACCGACATCACCTTACCGTATTCGGACCGTTTGTAGTCACACCAAGTCCGGGTGAAGGGTGGCGCGTATCGAAACGCTACGACACCTCATCGCGTCTCCGATAGCGACTCTAAAGCACGTGGATTCCCGCTTTCGCGGGAATGACGCTCAGGGTCGCACAATCCGACAGTGATCAAACAGACTTGGTATCACCCCGCAACAGGTCAACGACGGACCAGATGAATGTAGTAGTTCGCCGTCCCCAGGTCCAGCCGGCCCAAGGCTGCCAATCAGGAGCGGTGAGAGCGCG
>JAICRA010000054.1 GCA_025937615.1 Thermomicrobiales bacterium
ACCCACTCCACGCCGATGCCCTGCTCCTGCAGCGCCTCCTCCAGCCAACCGAACCGCCGCAGCGCCAGGCTGCTCGGGTTGTAGTAGGCATAGTCGAGCCGGACCGTCCCCGGCTGCTCCTGTGCGGAGGCGCCACGGGAAGCTGCGCTCAGTACCGGGATAGCTCCCAGCACCGTCAGCCCCTTGATCACAGTGCGTCGTGTCATGTTCATGTCCGTGGTCCTTTCCTGTCTCAATCGTCTCGTGTCAGTTATCCCGTGGCATTGGTCCGGGCCTCCGCCCGGGCACGCGTCCTGGCGCCGATCGTCACGCCACCTCCTTCAGCCCGAATCGACCAAGGATCTCGGCGCGCAGGCGGTTGACGTCATGTCCCGCCGTGGCGTACTCGGCGATGACTGACGCCGGTTTGCCGCCGAGGAGCACGATGCGATCGGCGAGGCGGAGCGCCTCATCGACGTCGTGAGTCACCAGGAGCACGGTCCGCGAGCGGTCCCGGCAGATCTCGCGCAGGAGGTCACCCATCTGCAGCCGGGTGAACGCGTCGAGCGCGGCGAACGGCTCGTCCAACAGGAGAACAGCAGGATTGCGGACGAATGCGCGCGCCAGGCCAACGCGTTGCGCCATACCGCCGGAGAGCTGGTACGGCCAGGAGCGCTCGATGCCCGAGAGACCGACGCGCTCCAGCATCGCCGCTGGAGTTTCCGCGTCCCGAACGCCGCGCGCGCCCAGGGCAACGTTCTGGGCGACGCTCTTCCAGGGCAAGAGCCGCGGCTCCTGGAAGACCATCGCGCAGCGAGGGTCGCAGTCGGTCACGGTCCGGCCCCCGATCCTGATCTCACCCGCCGTGGCGGTGTCCAGACCAGCGACGAGTCTGAGCAACGTGCTCTTGCCGCAACCGCTGGCACCCAGGACGGCCACGAACTCGCCTGGTGCTGCCTCGAGGTCAACCCCCCGCAAGACCGCGACTTTACCTGCCTGGCTGGCAAAGACCCGCGCCACCCCTTGTACTGAAACTGCCTCCGCCACTCGCGCCTCCCTCAACGACCGGGATCCGGGGCAACAAGAACCCCCATCTTCTCTGGGGAGAGGGGGGTGTCCGCGCGACCGGCGGCCGCTGTAACAACCGATCTCATCTCCCAGCTCCGTGCTGTCGGACTTAGCACCTGCCCGGAATTCCGGGTGGTTGCTGGGGCTTCAATGGGCCGATCCCTCCGCCCCTCTGGATGAGTCTGGTTCCTTCTTCGGTTGTGGCGCACATTGTGCAGTAGTGGATCAAGAAATGCAATAGCGCCTTGTGGAGACAACGTGGCACAGGACGCGTGGCAAAAATGAATCCGATCTCGTCGCGCGCGCGTTCATTGTCACGAGGTCACTAGCCCGGGAAGGGATGCCCGGGCGACCCCGCGAGCAGATGCCGCTACTGGACCTGAGGGAGGTCCGGCAGCGCGACTCTGGCGCCTGGAGCAGCGAGGGGTTGCTCCGGCCTCGCGGCCGGCGATGTGGGAGCATCGCCAATACGGCTGGACGCGGATGGGCGCTCCGGCTGGGAAGATCCATCACCGGTCGGTCAACGAGCCTCGGGTCGGGAGCATCGCATCCCGCCTGCGTGGAGACCGAGTGGTGAAGGACGAGGGAAGGTTCCATGCAGACCCCGCGATCTCGCGGCCCCCGCCGCTTCTTCAGGGTCGTCACTTTTCTCGCGGTTGTCACAATCGTCTCAGGTCTCGGTTCTGCCTTTCTGCCATCAATGGACCGTGTCGCCCTGGCCGCCGATGGGCAGGCACTTGGCGACACGGTGATTCTGGCCGGCCCCGGCGGGCAGTACGGCATTCTGACCGTAGCCCCGGCCGACTCCGTGATGAGCATCGACGGCGAGCCCGTCGATGGCTACTACCCCGTGACCTACGACGGCATCAGCGGCTGGACCAGCATGGGTCTGCTCCAGGTCACAGATGGCGGAGGCAATGGTGGTGGCGGAGGCAATGGCGGCGGTGGCGACCGCGATCGGGGCGTCACGAATGGGGTTGGCAACGGCGGCGTCGAGATGGTAACTGCGGAACCGATCTACTCAGATGGTGGCGCACCGGTCGCAGCAGCGCCCGCCGAGCCGGTTACGGGCGGCACCTATGGCCCCGGTGGCGCGGGCTACAGTGAAGAGCAGATCGTCGACATCATCCACGAGGCCGCCGACAACTACGGCCAGTCACCCGACGCCATGCTGCGGGTCGCGCACTGCGAGTCGGGCCTCGATCCAAACGCGGTCGGCGGTGGTGGCGCCTACCACGGGCTCTTCCAGTTCGTGCCCAGCACCTTCGCCGGCACTCCTTACGGCGAGTACGACATCTACGATCCCTGGGCCAACGCCAATGCCGCGGCATGGATGTGGTCCGAAGGGAACAAGAGCAACTGGGTCTGCCAGTAGAGGGAGTCGGTAAGTCGGGAGTCCCGAGTCGGTAAGCAGCCGGCGCGACGACCCTCACCCCAGTCATGAACATCCCTCGCCCCAGCCCCCTCTCCTGTCTTCGACGGGATTGGGGGCTTGCCGTGACTCCGCTCCAGGCTCCGTTCTCCCCGCTCCCAATGGAGCAGGAAGGATGAGGAGTGCAATCCCATCTATGAAGCGGACGCCCAGGTAGTATTCTCAATAGATCGACGCCGCATGGAGCCCGCTGGAGCGTCATGGAGTGCGTGTGACCCCGAGCCCCAGCCGGACCCGGGCCGGCGTCATATCGCGTAACCAGCGTGCTGACGCCGGGCTGCCTCCCTTCGACGGCAATAGCGCAGTGGGCTCGTCGCTCTCCTTCGGCCGTCGGGACCGCCGGAGATCACGCGCTGCCCTTCTGATCCTGATCCTCCTGGTGGAACTTAGCGGCGTGGCGCTGCCAGCATTGGCGCGGGTGCCTTCTCGATCGGCCGCAGCTATCACCGAAACCCGCCTCCGCGCCGCTCCGGATCGCCGTGCTGAGCCTCTCTTGCGATTGCCCGAGGGGGCGAAGGTGACGGTCCACGGCAGGGCCGAGAACGGCTGGTATCGGGTCCGCCACAGCCAACTCGAAGGGTATGTGCTCACCGGTGACCTGGCTACGGAGCCGGTGATCTCAACCGGCGACGGGCAGTCAAGCGAAGCCCTCGATGCCTCAAATGTCGTCGCATTGGAGCAACGGGCGCGCGGCCGCGCCCGGCAACCGCGAGAAGGTCGGGATCGGGACGATCCAGCTCGCGGCTCCGGTGAGATCATCACCGCAACCGATCTCAATCTCCGGCAGAGTCCGAGTCAGGACGCGTCGGTGACGGCGGTGATGCCTCGCGGCGAGCAGGTCGTGCCGACGGGCCAGCATCGTGACGGCTTCGTCGAAGTCCGCTGGCAAGACGCGACCGGTTGGGCCTTCGGCAAACATCTCACTGTTCGCCGCCGAGCCAGAGTGAAATCGGACCGCGACCCGACATCCTGGCGGCGGCGCGAGCTGATCGCCATCATCTACGAGGCCGCCGACCGCTATCGACAGCCGCGCGAGGACATGTTGCGTGTGGCCCGCTGTGAGTCCGATCTCGTGCCGACCGCGGTCAACAAGCGGGGTGGGTCGTACGGGCTCTTCCAGTTCAAGCCGCGGACCTGGCTGGGTACCCCGTTCGCCGAGTACGACATCTTCGACCCCCGCGCCAGCGCCAACGCCGCCGCCTGGATGTGGTCGCAAGGCCGGCGCCGGGAGTGGGTGTGTCAGTAGACGGAGGCGTAAGTCGTAAGTCGTGGGTCGCAAGTTGTGAGTCAGCCAGAACCGTCGCCGAGTCGTAAAGCGCTCTCTTCGTCCTTCCCGACTGTCCCACTTCCGGCTCGTCTTACCTGCTCACGACTAACGGCTTACGACCCACGACTACTGCGCCAGGTAGCCGCCGTCGACCGGCAGGACGACGCCGGTGATGAACGAGGCGTCTGCGGAGGCCAGGAACAGGATGGCGGCGGCCACTTCGCTTGGTTCGCCGATCCGGCCCATCGGGTGCATCCGCTCGATCGCCGCCAGATACTCGACCCCGCCCGGCTCCTCCGGCAGGCGCATGACGCGCTCGGTGCGGATCGTCCCCGGCGCCACGGCGTTGACCCGGATCCCACGGTCGGCCCACTCGATCGCCAGGTGCTTGGCGATCCCGGAGGCGACGAACTTGGCCGGTCCGTAGGTCGATTGACGCTTCTGCCCCTCTACCCCGGAGATCGAGGAGAGACAGATGATGGACCCGCCACCGGCAGGCAGCATTGCTTCGATCGCGTACTTGCAGGTCAGCCACATGCCGCGTCCATCGACGGCCATGACCTGGTCCCAGTCCTCGACGGTCGATTCCAGAATGTCGCCGAGGGGAATAATTCCCGCGTTCGCCACCAGCACGTCGAGCCGGCCGTAGCGATCGACGGCGGTCTGGATCATCCGCCGGGCGTCGTCAACGAGCGAGACATCGCCGCTGACTGCTTCGACCTCTGCCCCGGTGTCGCGGAGCTCGCGGACCAGGGCGAGCAAGGGCCGTTCCTGGATATCGGTGACGACGAGACGGGCGCCTTCCTGGGCGAAGCGCACCGCTGTGGCGCGACCGATGCCATAGGCGGCGCCGGTGATGACGCACACGCTGTTATCGAGTCGGGCCATGCCACCTCTCCTTCCGTCCCTCTCCACCTGACGTCGCGCAATGTGGAGGATACGCTTGGCGCCTCATGTCAGGTATATGGCAACCATGAGAGCAGGCGGTGGGATGACTGGCGAACGTCACTCCCCGGATGTCGATCCCGCAATCCGACGCGCACGTCCGGCTGAGGCCGCTGTTCTTAGCGCCCTCGCGTTGCGCTCGAAGGCTCACTGGGGATACGACGCCAAATTTCTTGCCGCCTGCCGGGACGATCTGACCCTCACCGCGGATGACATCGCGGCGTCGACAGTCTATGTCTACGACGGGATGGAGGTGCCGTTGGGGTTTTATCGATTGGTGCTCCTGGACGGCGGAGTCGCCGAGCTCGATGCCCTGTTCGTCGAGCCCGCGGCGATGGGACAGGGTGTCGGCAGACGTCTCTGGCGGCACGCGGTGGCCACGGCCAGGGAGCTCGAGTGCTCGGAGATGGTCTGGCAGAGTGATCCGCAAGCGGAGGCGTTCTATCTCGCGATGGGCGCGCGCCGTGTTGGCGACTCACCATCGACGGTGATGCCGGGGCGGATGCTGCCGCTCATGCGCTTCCAACTTCGGTAGGGAGATTCTCGCCGGCGATCGTCCTCGCGGACGGTGCGGCTTTGCAATCCTTTCGACTCGATTCGGCTGTCATCCCTGGGCACCGCGTTCCGGCCACACCGTAACCATGCCTGTGCCGTCGACACTCAAATGAACATGGTAAACGCGCGCTGAATCCCGATAACACCAGAGTTCATCGTAGCTAGGCCGGCTGGGTCTCAGGACACGCACGCTGCGCACTCCACTACAGGACGCAACGAGCCGGCAGGCTGCGACAACCAAATGTTCACTATTGGACTCGCATCCGAGTCGCGTGGTCATCTGTGCATCGCTCACGTTTCCGTTCACTTAGAGTCGCTCGCAGTAGCGAAGGAAGACCACGCAGGCTTTAAGCGATCCGGTCGAGGCCGCGATCATCGCCATCGCTCGCCATGAAGCGATGCGACTGACGCGCAGGACCGCCAACGTGATGAGGAGAACGCCGATGAGAATCGTACCGATGATGAGCTCCATGTCAGGTCCTTGTTGGCTTCGCCGGCCATCGGCTCCGCGGTCGAGCGCTGTTACGCTCGCGACAGAAAGCGAGGATACGACTGGCGTGGTTAGAACCGCGTAAGGAACCAGGGGGCAGGAATTAGAACTTCGTTAGAGTTATTGAGTGGGGGGTGCTGAGCTGTCCGCGTTCAGTCTGTAGCCGACGCCTGGCTCAGTGAGGATCAACCGCGGATCACGCGGATCCTCTTCCAGCTTGCGACGGAGGTAGTTGATATAGACGCGAAGCTGCTGGGAATTCTCGGCAGCGTAGCTGCCCCACACACGCTCGAGGAGTTGGCGATGGGTGAGCACCCGCCCGGTCTCACTTGCCAGCACACGAAGCAGGTCGAATTCGGTCGGTGTCAGATGGACCTCGTGCCCACCGCGAAAGACGAGGTGCCGCCTAAGATCGATCGTCACGGGTCCGGCGGTAACCTCTTCTGCCACCCCAACCCGTTCCCGTCGCAATATCACCCGCAGCCGCGCCAGGAGCTCGGCCATACCGAACGGCTTGGTGAGGTAGTCGTCGGCGCCCTGGTCGAGGGCGGCAACTTTGTCGGCTTCCCCGCCGCGGGCGGAGAGAACGATGATCGGCACAGCAGACCAGGTCCGTGTTTCACGCAGCACTTCGAACCCATCGACCCCAGGCATGACCAGATCGAGCACCACGGCATCCGGCGCCCACGACGCGATCGTCTCCAGCGCGGTGGCGCCACCTTCCGCCAGCGCAACGGCGTAGCCGTGAGCGGTGAGTGCGCTGTTGAGGGCACGCCGGATCTGCGGCTCGTCGTCGACGACAAGCACCCGCTCGCCACTCATGCCGCCTGCCCATTCCCTGTTGCGGCCGCCTCGACCTCGGCTGGGCCAGATCGGGCAGGGGCGGGAGCAGGCAGCGGCAAGGTGAAACGAAACGTCGTTCCGCTCCCGGTCTCGCTCTCAACCCAGATACGTCCACCGTGGGCTTCAACCAATCCCTTGCTGATGGCCAGACCAATACCAGCACCGGGTGCGGCCGTGCCCGCATGGGCGCGGTAGAACTTGTCGAACAAGCGCAGCTGATGTTCTGGTGGGATGCCCGGACCGTCGTCATGGACCGCGATCTCGATCGCTCCCGGGATCTGGTGGGCGGAAACGACGATCGCGGTACCGTCGGCGGTGTGCTTCACCGCATTCTCGATCAGATTGACCAGCACCTGCGCGATCTGGACGTAGTCGAAGTGCAGCAGCGGCAGATCGGGGTCGACAGTGATGGTCAGAGAACGCCCCTTGGTGCGCGGGGCGAGGCGCGACCGCACGTCGACGATGAGCTCGTCGACGTCGTACCAGTCCTTCTGCGGCCGCAATGCGCCCCCCTCGATCCGAGAGAGATCGAGCAGATTGCTCACCATGAGCGTGAGGCGATCGGTCTCTTCATCGATCGCTTCCAGGAAGTCGTGTCGGGTCTCCGTATCCCACTCGACGGAGTTATCGAGGAGCGAGGTGACAGAAGCCTTGATCGAAGCGAGCGGGGTGCGCAGATCGTGCGAGACGGCGGCGAGGAGGGCCGACTTCAGCTCGTCAGATTGTGTCAAAGCCGTCGCCTGCGCCGCCTCCGCGTTCAGCCGCGCACGCTCGAGGGCAAGCGCCGCCTGATTGACGAAGGTCATCAGCGTTTGCTGGTCTTCGGTCCGAAAGACTCCTGTTCCGGGCCGGCCCGTCACCTCCAGCACGCCAGCGATCCGGTCCTTGGTCATCACAGGCAGGTAGAGAGCATCGGCATCACCAGCGGAGGCGAGAGGACCCGTGTTGTGTCCTACGATCCGGCCGCCGCGGCCACTACGGCCAACCGGGGTTCGGTTCGCCATCGCCCATTCCGCTAACGAGAGCCCGGTGCGATCGACGTTCGGCCCGATGCGTTCCGGGAAGAAGGCGGCGGTGTCCAGCTCCTCTTTCTCTCCGCGCACCAGGACCCGACACCCCTGTGCCCCGTAGATCGTCACGATTCGCTCGGCGATGCGCGCCAGGATGGCGTCGAGCGTGACGTCACCGATCAGTGCGGCGTTCAACTCGGCCAGCAGAGCCATGCGGCGGCTCTCTCGCAGCGCCTGCTCGGTGCGCTCTCGCATCCCAGAAACCAAGCGGGCGGTGACCACGGCTACTCCAAGATAGACAAAGAGCGCCAGGACATGGTCTGGCGCCGCGACGTCGAAGGTGTGGAA